>NZ_JBBCUM010000008.1:0-242960 GCF_037147855.1 Allobosea sp. MMO-172
GCCCGCCCGTCTGAAACCAGAACGGACAGTCTCACCGAAACCGGCTCAAGGGGGTCAAAGTTGGACGCCGATCCCCCGCCTCAAGGGGTCAAACTTGCACGCCGAAACACATCCTCCCTAGTTTGATCCGCATGAACGCACCATTCGGATTATCGTTCGGGAGAAGTTCGCGGCGCTACTGAAGTCGAATGCTTTATCTGGCGGATGTCCGCTCGCCTTGCCCGCCTCGACGCGCAGGATGGCCCTGAGAAACCGAGGCGCACACATTGGACGCAACCCACGCAACGAACCGAGTTGCCAGCGGACGGCCGGATGAATCGTTCTTGGAACCGTGTGCGCCCCAGTGAAGTTGGCTGCGGATCAAAGGGAGATCCGGCTATGCCGTTCGAGCACGTCACTACGCCGAAGCCAGCAAAGCCCGCCAACGACCGAGGCGCTCAACGGATCACCTCCATTGATGAGTATGAGGCTGCGACGCAACGTGTGCGTGAACTGGCGGACTACCCAGAAGGCTCGCCGCAGGCCGCTGAATTAGCTGCGCTCGTGCAGGTCATCACGCAGTGGGACGAAGCCCACGACGACGCAACCGCTTGGAAGTAGCCGCCGGAAAACTGCCTCATGCCGACCTATCGCTTTATCACTGACAACGGCGGCTCCCACTACGTCGACTTTGATCTACCAAACGACAAGTCTGCCAGAGCCGAGGGATGAAAGGCGTTCTCAGAAGCTGCTCATGACGCGCTCGCTGATGGAGACCACGGAGAGTTGACCTTCGAGGTCCAACAAGCAGAACGCATCATTTATCGGGGGGCACATAACATTTCAGAGCAAGGACGTTGAACCGCCCGTGGATGACGGTGAAAGTGAAGATTGAGGCCTGATGCGGGGAAGCCTACACTTTGCTTTCCAGGGCGAACGCTTGGCTCGACAAGCCATATAGGCCGACTGCGAGCGAGCGGATAATGCCTTGAGCGCGCTATCGAATGGCGCAAAGCTTTGACGTGCGATCGAGTAGCGCTCGCTCGATCTGCGGCTTGGCCTACTGCCGGCAGCGTGGTCAAGGCGCTGCCGCCGGTGGCAATCCTTCAGCTGGCAATCGCCCCCATATGGGGGGAGTCAGACTTCAACGTCTGAACCAGAATGTACCGAGCTGGAACTAATCGACATCTCGGGCCGTTGACGGCTCAGCTTTCGAAAGGTCGCAAGCACATGGCGCAGGTTTTGACGGTCTGCCGTCTTGGCTCGGAATGGGCGGTGCGAGATGCGACAGGCGAGCATTATGGCCACTCCCCTATCATCGACGAAGCCATTGAGACCGCACATCGGCTGTCGCGCCGGAATGGCAGTTCAGTCGTCATAAGTGCGGAAGCCGTCTTGCACATTCAAACTTCAGCAGGTTTGACGCACCACGACAGTGCCACAGCAAGCGCTCAGCACCCTACCTGCTGAGCTGTCACAGATCCCGGCCTCCAACGCGTCGCTTGTTCAATCGAAACCGGCGAGGGGATCCTGCCCGTCAAAGCATCATTTGACCAAGTGCGCGAAACCAACCTCTGATAGGAGCCGTATCACATGGGGGAGGCGCGATCCGAGGAGCCCTCCATGGCTCGCTACTATTTCGACTCGATGGTTTCCGGGGCTCTCGTAGAGGACGAGGAAGGGAAAGAACTGGCCGAGTTCGCGCTGGTGCGACACTATGCATTGGACGGGCTCGCGGACATCGCGCGGCACACAATCCCGCAAGGGGCCCCCTATGTCGCAATACACGTCAGAAGCGAGGCCGGTGAAATCGTCTACAGCGTTGCTGTATCGGTGACGGAAGAGACCGCCAGGCCGTGAGAGGTGACCATGGACATCTTTGCGCGCAAGCTGCGGAGCCTCTCCGATATCCGGGATAGCGATTTGGCCCCGCTACGCGATGCAGCGCGTGACCGTAAGACGATCACCCCAGGTGCGGACATCATCACCGAAGGGGAAGAACCCGAGGATGTCCATCTGATCCTGAGCGGCTTCGCATATCGCTACAAGCTGACGGAGGACGGCTTACGCCAAATCTTCGCCTATCTGCTGCCGGGCGACTTCTGCGACCTCCATGTCGCGTTGCTCAATTACATGGACCACAGCATCGGCACGGTCAGCCCCTGTGAGGTAGCGCTGATACCGCGGCGCAAGATTTTGGCGCTTATTGAAGACCATCCTCGTATCGCCAGGGCGCTATGGCTCTGCAATCTCGTGGATGCCGCCGTGCTCCGCGAATGGCTTCTCAACGTGGGGCGACGGTCCGCCGATACTCGCATCGCGCATCTGTTCTGCGAGATACATGAGCGGCTGGTTGTGGTTGGCATGGCTGAGCCTGACAGCTTTGAACTGCCTATCCCTCAAGCCGCTCTAGCAGATACCGTCGGACTCTCAGACGTTCACGTGAACAGGAGCCTGCGAGCACTGCGCGAAGCCGGGGTTGCGACTTTCCGCAATCACACGGTCAGCATTCCCAACATTGCAGCGCTGCGAGCCTACGCGGGGTTCGAAAGCTCTTACCTGCACTTACGCGCCCAACCCGTCGACTAGCGCCGAATTCCCATCAAAAGTTAACGCACCTCCGTTCGCGACATGCTCAATTGACTTCGCAGTTGTCTCCATGCCGCTTTTGGAAATGACCGCTGGCTGCGCACATTGACGCCGCCCAGGCGGAGACACGTTATGCATACCGGTAAGGGCCATCTGATCCTGCGCGACGGGCGCAGGCTTCCTCTCACGTTCCAGTTCGGTAGCGACTACGACGATATGCGCGCGGGCTACCTTTTGTGCGATACCTCTGGGCTGGATGCTGGAGCGCTGCTGGATCGCCTGAAAGTGTGCTGTGACGACGGAACGGACATCATCGTCGCGGTCATGCACTCCAGCGATCGATATCTAGCCGTCACGGGCCGGCTTCTGCCTGTTGCAGCCTGATCGAGGCCCAAGGACTTGGCTACCTCCATTCCCCAAACACGGAATGCGTTTCACGCGGAACTCCAGTCCGATTGTGTTGTTGCGTGCGATTGGGAACCAGGATCCGCCAATGTCGCAAACACTCAAGATCGATCGCGTCGGCGCCGAATGGGCCGCCCGCGATGCGACGGGGACGAGCTATGGAAAATCTCCCAACCTGTTCGAGGCAATAGAGGCTGCGGAACGTTTGGCGAGGCGGCTCGGGGCAAGAGTGGAACTCAGTCGCGAGGCTCAGAACCATCTTCTAACTCTGGGTTCGCGGAAGCCTCCGAGGGGTTAGAACCAGCCCCCTCGGGTATTGACGCCTCGCGCGGCGTTCGTTCTTTATCGTCCCAGTTGCCGATTTTTGGCGTGGATGGGCCATTAGCGGACGGCTGGTAAGAGATGAAACCGACTGTCGAGAATTATACGGTTGCGCTGCCGTGGTACGAGCGCGAGCACTTCGAACAGCTCTGGCAACTTGCCAACGACCAGAAGGAAATGCCCCGCGATTATGAAGTGTGGCACGCCGCCGCGCTAAAAGTGATCGATGAGTGGCTTGCCCGCGGCAAAGCGCTTCAGATCGTTACGATACGCCCCGACGAGTTCATCGCATGGTTGGCTGAACGACAGCTCTCGAACACAGCCGCGACACGCCGACAGTACGTTGAAGAGCGGGCTAGCGGGATAGCTGGGGTGGGCGGCGTGGCGGTCAACACTGGTAATGCCCGTTAGCGGAACCGGAATATCCCCGCGCTGTTGAATCTGCGTCAGTGCGTTGCGTGAGGTGTTTCCATGGTTGCCCTCAGAAAGCCGGCCGAGCAGCAGCCCTGTCGCCATAGCGCGGTGAAGCACGAGCTATACCGAGAGCGATGCAAGGACGAAGACGACAACCGCTATACGGTTATCGTCTGGCGGGATTATCCAGGCACCAACTTGACCTCGTACACGCTCGAAGACGGTACGCCCGTCCACTATGAGGACGAGTGCTATTTCCTGATCGAACCGACCCGTCAAATGCTAACGCGGTGCGACGATTGAAGTGCTCCATTCTATGGAATGAAAACGACACTAGAGCGAGCGTTTGAGCTGGCGGGCTCAGGAAACTACGTGACGATCAAAGAGTTGCAACGGGCGCTCGCAGCGGAAGGATATGCCCTTCACCAACTGACAGGTCCCCTCCTTTTCGAGCAGCTTCGCAAGCTCATGAAATCCGCTAAGGCCTCAAACGCGTAAAATGGCGCACGGGCATTTGGTCCATGGTCTTCGAACCTCTATGAGGCGCCATGACCAAATCAAAATCGAGTCCAGATAAGATGGCCGCGGGCTTTCCGCCCGGAACCTTCGGACGCATCGACGCAAGCCTTGATCTGGCGGAGACCAGAACCGATTTCATCCGCGATGCTGTGGAGCGCGAGCTCAAGCGGCGCGAGCGCGCGGTCAACCTACGCGAGGCACAAAAGAAGCCTTGCTAGCTGGAGTGAACCTCGCACGGCGTGCTCCAAGGGGCCGGGCCATTACCAGCTCTATTAAAAATCGTCGGAGGGATGCGAAGCTCGCTCGGCCGTGGAGATATTATCCGGCCGATTCGCCATCCGACTGCAGCTGCGACGAGCATCCCAGCGGTGACGAATATGGCGGTAATAGCTGGCGTCATGGGAGGCTCCGGCATAGGCATGGAGCATGTCCAACGCCTTCCGCCGAACTTGGTTCGCGCCAGATGATGTTGGGGTGCTCATTCGCAACGTCCTTGGACGAAGCAGCAGAGTTTGCCGTCGGTTGAGCGATGCGGCCCCCAGACAAGACAATCCCTAGAAAGAGCTAGGCGCACAAAGGCGACGGGAAGACCCGTGGAGCCTGCGGACACCAATCCCGCAGCTTCGAGCGTATCAAAATTGACAGGAAACGGTTCTTTGCCACGAGCGTCATGCAACATTGCCAAGATCGCCTCAATCGCCCTCTGCCGCGGCCGATCAATCCGTCCCATTTCACGACTGCGCTCGAGAGAGGTTAAACAATCTGTCCTGCTAAGAACTCAATGCAAAAGGCCCCGCCGGCTCCGGCTGACGGGGCCATCGGTTTCTGGAGTTACTGGATCACCTGAATGATCCGCCGGGTGCGCGGCTCGACCACGACAGGTGTGCCGTTCACGACCGTGTAGCGATATGTTCCGCCGAACTCGGCGGGGACTTCGCGGTAGGTGACGCCGCTTTCGGGAAGGACGGTGCCGACGCGAACGGTCTCGCTGTACTTGTACGACGGCACTTCGTTGGCCTGCACGTAGGTGCGGAACCTCGGCATCATAGTCGGGCCAATCCCCGCAGTGTCATTGGCTCCTGGCTGCGAGCTGTTGGCAGAACCGCCGCCTGCTCCGCCCGCCGCTCCGGGCGCGCCGGTTGACGAGCCTGGCGCAGCCCCTGTCGCTCCCGCCCCATTATTGCCTGACGAGCCACCGGGTGCTCCTCCAGCCGCTCCGCCGCCGGCTGCTCCGCCGCCCGCTCCTCCCGAGCCACCCGCGCCTTGGGCGAAGGCAAACGCCGGAAGCATGGCAACGGCGGCAACAAGAATAATCTTTCGCATAGGTCCATCTCCTCGATTGACCCCAGTTGGGGGGCTAACGGGAGCCGAACGGCACGGGTTCCATTGAAAAAGAAAAAGGCCCCGCCAGCCGAGGCCAACGGGGCAGTCCGAGGATTTCTGTCTGGCAAGACAGGCCGATGGAACGCGCCCAAATGTCAGCGGTTCCGATATAGGTCGCCGCCGCCAATCAGAGGCACGAGGACGAACCATGTCGTAAGCGTCGTCCTCAGGCCACGTCCCTGAGAGCGGCCTGAGCCGGATAGGCCCATGGCAGCAGTTCATCGATGCGGCTGTTGGGATGGCCGCTGACGATCCTGGCGATGACGTCGGCGAGATAGGCGTGCGGCTCGACGCCGTTGAGCTTTGCGGTTTCGACGAGCGAGGCGATGACGGCCCAATGCTCCGCACCGCCGTCGGAGCCGGCGAAGAGCGCATTCTTCCTGGTCAGGGCCAACGGCCGGATCGAGCGCTCGACGGTGTTGGAGTCGATTTCGACGCAGCCGTCATCGAGGAAGAGGCTCAAGCCCTGCCAACGCGAGAGCGCATAGCGGATAGCCTCGGCGAGCTTCGTCTTCTGGCTGATCAGGCTGAGCTTCTCGCGCAGCCATGGCTCCATGGCCTCGAGGATCGGCCTGCTCTTTTCCTGGCGCGCGACCCGACGTGCATCGGCATCATGGCCACGGATCGCGGCTTCGATGCGATAGAGCTCGGCGATGCGCTGGAGGGCTTCGCTAGCGATCGGAGCGGGGCCGGACCGAGCGAGTTCGTAGAAGCGTCGCCGCACATGCGACCAGCACAGGGCCAGGCGAACCTCGCCGCGTTCGGCCAGCACCTTGTAGCCACCATAGCCGTCGACCTGGAGGATGCCGCGGAAGCCGGCGAGATGAGCGATCGGCCGTTCCGCCTTGCGGTCGGGAGCATAGACATAGACGACGCCGGGTGGATCGGCGCCGCCCCAGGGCCGGTCATCGCGGGCATAAGCCCAGAGCTGGCCCGTCTTCGTCCGGCCCCGGCCGGGATCGAGCACGGGCGCCGTGGTCTCGTCGGCGAACAGCTTGGGCGAGGCCCTCAGCACCGCCAGCATCCGTTCATGCACGGGCCGCAACAGGAAGGCGGCGCGCCCGACCCAGTCGGCCAGCGTCGAGCGATCGAGCGCGACGCCCTAGCGCGCATAGATCTGGGCCTGACGATACAGCGGCAGATGATCGGCATATTTGGAGACCAGCACCTGGGCGACCGTCGCCTCGGTCGGGATGCCGCCCTCGATCAGCCGGGCCGGGGCCGGCGCCTGCACCACGACGTCTTCGCAGGAGCGGCAGGCATATTTCGGGCGGCGCAGCACGAGCACACGGAACTGGGCCGGCACGATATCGAGGCGCTCGGCTACATCCTCGCCGATGCGATGGAGCTTGCCGGAACAGCAAGGACAAGTGTCGCTCTCTATGTCGACTATCATCTCGATCCGCGGCAGATGCGGCGGCAGCGCGCCGCGGTTCGCGCGGCGCTGGCGCGCCCGGGTGGCCTTCTCGGCCGGCGCTGTCTCCTCGGACGCCGCGAACTCGGCGGCTTCGACCTGCTCGGCCTCTTCCAGCCCCAGCAGAAGCTGATCCTCCGGCAAGGTCTCGGCCCGGCGGCCGAAGCGGTGCCGCTGCAACTCCTTGATGATCTGGCGCAGGCGCTCGATCTCCGCTTCCCGCGCGATCAGCATCGCCTGAAGCGTCTCGGGGTCACGGGGAAGCTCTCGCGGGAGCGCGGCCATGACGCCGATTCAATCATATTCCTCAGATGCTTGCGAGCGCTTTCAGCTCGCGGCGACCGGTGCCGCCGCCCGCTGCGGTTCATGGACCCGGCGCCAGTCCAGCCCTTCGAACAGGGCCTGAAGCTGGGCCGCCGTCAGCCGCAGGGCTCCGTCCTCGATCTTGGGCCAGCGGAACTCGCCATCCTCCAGACGCTTCGAGACCAGCACCACGCCGGTGCCGTCCCAGAACACCAGCTTCACCCGGTCCGGGCGCTTGGCGCGGAACACGTAGATCGTGCCCGAGAACGGGTCGGCGCCCATCGTCTCGCGCACCAGCGCGGCCAGGCCCTCGGCGCCCTTGCGGAAGTCGACCGGCTTCGTCGCGACCATGACGCGGACCGCGCCGGTCGGGCCGATCACGATCCGGCCTTCAACGCGCCGAGCACCGCCGCGATCGTGACCGGCGAGGCCCCGTTCTCGATCGTTACCCTGACGCCAGCGACGTCGATCTCGATGGCTGCCGCGCGCCGCGACCGAGCGCGTCGCTTCAGGCGTAACGACTGCGCCGTCCGCTCCGATGTGGGTGCTGGTTCTGGCGCCACCACCGCCGGCACGAACGCGGGCATCGCTTCCGCGGCCTTGCGGATCTCGCGGCGCCAGGTGAACAATTGCTGCGGCGACAAGGCATGGCGGCGGGCGACGGCGCTCACCCTCGCGCCAGGCTCGAAGCTCTCCGCCACGATCCGCGCCTTGTCCTCGGCAGACCAGTCCCGACGGCGCCCCGCACCCGTGAAGACCTCAAACCGCCTAACCGGCTCGTCGATCTCGACGCTCGATTTAAGCGTAAGCTCTGAAATCGTCATATGTCCAAGCCCTCCAGGCTCGGAACATCAACGTTCATGCCCCATCCCGAAAGGTGGGGCCGGGACGCCGCTTACACCATGTCTGAAGACACCGACGACAATGTATCCCAAGCTTATGAAGCCGTGGCATGGCGCGGGTTGATGCTCGCGCTTCTCGCGCAGGTCATGGTTCCAGCGCCTAACGATGAGGAGGAGTGCGCTCAGTTCCTGGCAACAGTTCTTTCCGACATCATCGATCAGACCGTAAACAGTGAGGCCATGCCCGAAGAGCTCGATCGCGATGCCTTGCGAGCCGAACTGGACGCCGTGAACGAAAGCATCAAAGCGGACCTCGCTCAAGCTCGCTTAGACCGCGAAAAGCTTCGCGCAACCTATCTGCGGCCCAGCCATTAGCGTTAGCGCACACCGCGCCGTAACTGGAGTCCTTGGCCATCGAAGCGGCCTGAGTTTGAAGATCGGAGAGAGCGCTAGTGTGAGGGAACAGTCCTCTTTGGCAGACCGTTCATTGGAAGGGGGCAGCCGGGAGGCTTCCATGCGCGACGGTCAAGGCAACAAACTATCCCCGGAAGAGCAGCAAAAGGTCCGCTCGATCCAAGGCGCTCCCGATAAGGACTCTGTCAGCGGCATATCCATTGACCCTAACCGCGACAAGGACACGGGCGAAGCAGACAAGCCAGTCGTGAAGCCAAGTGAGAAGCCGGCCGCGGGTCCGGGTGAATAGGCGGCGGGCGACATATCTGCGGGCCGTCAGCGGCGAGGTTGCCGTTCCTGAAATCGCCGGAACGCTCGATGGGCAAGTTCGTCCGGCTCTTCCGCCCGCTCAATTGCGAGAGACACAACCACGTACACCATCCGCAAGCGTTGCCGCTCTCGCTCCGCAGAGGGGAGGCTGGCCTCGACGTAGCTCCAGGCAATTTCCGTGGCCCTCTCCGCGCGTGCAATTTCCTGCGCGTTCTCAAGGATGGCAAACGGGTTGGGCTTGGTCATCGCTGGCTTTCGGCGTCGCTAAACTCGCGCACTGAGGACGCGCTGCGGCGGCAAAGGTTCCGAAGCTTTCGAAACCGCCGAAGGCTCGCCTAAAGCCGTCGATTGCCTAAGCCGCTGACTGGATTTCAGACGCCCCGTGGCGAGATTCTGTTCCACGCTCATGTATTCAAATTCTGGTGCAATTGCCGACCCCGCGTGCGGAACATCAGGTGCTCGGGGCGGTTCACCGAGTCTACGGCTGGGGTCCCTTCACATCAGGAGGCTCCCAATGGGATGGTTCACCAAGGACATCGAGACAATGGACGACCTGTTCGTCCATACGCTTCAGGACATCTACTACGCCGAAAATCAGATCAAGAAGTCGCTTCCCGATATGATCGACAAGGCGACGAGCCCCGAGTTGAAGCAGGGCTTCCAGAACCATCTCCAGCAGACGGAAGGTCACATCACCCGCCTGCAGCAGGTCTTCAAGCAGCACGGCGCGGAGGAGAAGGGCGTCACCTGCCCGGCCATCGACGGCATTCTATCCGAGGCTAGCGATATCGCTGGCGACGTGGCCGACAAGCAGGTCCTCGATGCAGCCTTGATCGCTGCCGCGCAGGCCGTCGAGCATTATGAAATCACGCGATACGGCACACTCGTCGCGTGGGCCAAGCAACTTGGCCGGGAGGACTGCGCGTCGCTCCTCCAACAGAACCTCGACGAGGAAGACGCCACCGATAAGAAGCTGACCAAGCTTGCGACCGGCAGCATCAATCGCAAGGCTGCTTAAGGGCAAGGCCCTGCCGGAGATCCGGCGGGGCCTTTTACCCTGAGGCGAACACGGGAGGTAGCGATGATTCCGTCAAATCCGGTGGTTTCCGGCCGGGATCTAGCGCTGCGCATGATTGCAGCGTACCCGAACCGCGACTGGGTCGCGCTCCTGGCAATGAGAGCCGGTAAGAGCCGCGACTTCGTGGAGTGGCATCTTCAGGAAGATATGGCACCGCCGGCGGACCTGTTGCGAGCCATCTCCGAGCTGCTTCACGAAGTGGCCGCCAGCGAACCGGCTCAGGTGGAAGCGAAGCCATGACGCTCAAAACTCACGAGGAGTACGAGGCCGCCTTGCAGCGCGCCGCTGCCCTGAGCGACGCGCCCCCGGATTCGCCGCAAGCAACCGAGTTTCAGCAGCTCACCGCTGAAATCCGGCGATGGAACGAGGCGCACAAGGGAGAGAGCAGTCACGGCCCGGAACCGTCTGAAGGCTTGCTCAAGCCGGATGATCTTCCGTTCTCGGGCCTGCCGGGCAACCTCGGTAAGCTCAACAAGGATTGAGCCGTGCGTCGACTAGAGGATCGGGTGGCCGCCGGTCACGGCAATGGTGGCTCCTGACACGTAGCTCGAGAGCGGATCGGCCAGCATCACATAGGCCGTTGCCAATTCGGCAGGCTGTCCGGGTCGCTTCATGGGAACCTGCTTACCGAAGTTCGCGACGCTGTCCTCGGGCAGCGTCGACGGAATGAGCGGAGTCCAGATCGGCCCGGGAGCGACGGCATTGGCCCGAATGCCCTTCTCGGCCAACAACTGCGCCAAGCCGCCGGTGAAGTTCTGAATGGCACCCTTCGTGGTGGCGTAAGCCAGCAGGGTAGGATTGGGCTTGTCGGCATTCACCGACGCCGTGTTGATTATGCAGGCTCCCGGTTTCATATGGGGAACGGCGGCCTTGGTCAGGTAGAACATTGCATGGATGTTCACGGCGAAGGTGAGCTGCCATTCCTCGTCCGAAATCTCATCGATCGTGTCGAAGCTCGCCTGATGCGCGGCATTGTTGACCAGGATGTCGATCCCGCCGAACTCGGCTGCGGCACGTTCGACGATACGGCGGCAATGGGCCGCCTTCTGGATGTCGCCGGGCATCAGCACCGCTTTCTGCCCGGCTTTCTCAACCCACCGCCGGGTTTCCTCGGCATCGTCATCCTCGTTCAAATAGGAGATTAAGACGTTCGCGCCTTCCCGTGCGAAGGCGATGGCGACAGCTCGGCCTATCCCGCTATCCCCGCCGGTGATGATTGCGCGCTTGCCCTTGAGGCGGCCCGAGCCGGCGTAGCTTTCCTCACCGTGGTCCGGCCTAGGCGACATCGCGTCTGTTCGTCCAGGCATAGGCTGCTGTTGCTTCGGGAAAGGCGGTTCGAACCGTGCCGTCATCCCTGCCTCCTCAAAATGGTGTTCAGTTCTTGCTCTTGTGCTCGGGCTTTCCCTTGCGCTTGGTCGAAGCCATCTCCTCGAGCTCGGTTTCGCTCATCGATTTCTCCATCGATTTCGAGGCGCCCTTCAGCTCACTTTTCTTCATGTCCCCACGCTTGGCGGCGAGTGCGGCGCCGGCGGCCTTCTGCTGTGCGGCTGACTTTGCAGGCATGTCGTCCTCCTTCACTTGGATGAACGGGTGACGGCCTCGATCTTGTTGCCGTCGGGATCGAATACGAAGGCGGCGTAGTAGTGAGCATCATATTTTGGACGCACACCCGGCGCGCCCGCGTCGCTACCACCATGGGCGAGGGCGGAACGGTAGAAGGCGTCGACGATCACGCGGTTTCCCGCCGCAAAGGCAATATGGGTTCCGTTGCCACTGGAGGCCTTCATGCCATCGACCGGTGTCTCGATGCTGAAGAGAATGCTGCTCACGCCGTAATCGGCTGATCGGTCGCCGCTGCTCAGGAGCCGGATACCGAGCTCTGCAAAGACAGCGTCATAGAACCTGCGCGCCTGCTCAATATCGTTGGTGCCCACGGAGATATGGTCGATCATCGGTTTGGCTCCCCCCGTTGGGCGAGAACGTCCTGGTACTTGGGGTGCTGCCTGGCCCAGTCCGCGATGAAAGAGCATGCGGGGACGATCCGCTCGCCTCGGCTGCGCGCGTGCTCGAACAGCGCTTCCGCCAGCCGCGAACCGAGCCCCTGACCACGCAGGGCCGCGGGCACCTCCGTGTGCGACACCACGATGTAGTCATCGAGGCGCCGGTAAGTTGCGAAAGCCTCACCGCCAGGAACCGCCATCACGAAGCGGTTGCGTTGCGGATCGTCGCGGACGGTCGGCGTTTCCATCGGATTAAGCCGCTTCCTGGAAGAGGAGATGCTGGATGTTGAACCCCGGCGGCTGATCCGAGTTCCATCTCGGGAGCAATGCTTCTCGAAGCCTTGCGGAGCTGGGAGCAAGCAATGAAACGCTCAATCTGGACCCGTTACGGATTTGCCTGGGTCACCGGAGGCTTCTTCCTGATCAGCTTGGTGGGACACTGGGTGTTCGGATGGTTCGCCTATGCGCAGGAACAGGCGAGCCATGGTCAGGCCGCAGGCTTCGATGGTTATTTCGTCGAGATGATGCGTGACACGCTGGAAAATTGGCAGTCGGAGTTCCTGCAATTGCTGTGGCAGGTCGCCGGCCTCGCTATCCTCTTGCATGTCGGATCGCCCCAATCGAAAGAGGGCGACGACCGCATGGAAGCGAAGCTCGATGCGATTTTGCGGAAGGTCGACCCCGACGAAGCCGACCGGCTTATAAGCGAGATCGACGAGGACTACATGGGCCGTCACACGGATCACCGATATGTCCGAGAGCACCAGCATTGATCGCGAGGATCTCTCCAGGCTCGAAAGCGCCGAGAAACTCGCTGAGCGCCTCGTTTCGCTGTGCCTCACTCACAACGAGCGTATCGTCACTGCCGAGTCGTGCACGGCGGGGTTGCTCGGTCAGACCCTCTCATGTTGCTTCGGGGCAGCGACGGCGTTCGAGGGAGGCTTCCTGACTTATACCAAGGAAGCTAAAACGAAGATGTTGGGCGTTCCCACCGATCTGCTGAAAACCAGCACCGCAGTTCATGAACGGGTCGCCCTCGCTATGGCCGAAGGCGCTCTCGCTCAAAGCCCTGCGACAATTGCGCTTTCGATCACAGGGGTCACAGGTGATGCGCCTGATGATGACGGCAATCCAGTTGGCCGAGTGGTCGTCGGTTGCGCAACGGCTACTGAAAGCCGCGCGGTGCATTGTGAGTTTGGAAACCTGGCATCGCCTGCTCTGAATATGCTGGCGGTCTCCGCAGCGTTGGTCTTGGCACTGCGGCACTTGGGCGATGAAACTTCCGCTGGTCCTTCCAGCTCCGCATTCCTGCAGCGCCGCTAGGGATTATTTAGAACAGATCATCCTTGAACGGCTCGATGGTCGTCGGATCGTCGTCGCCTTCGCCGGCCTTGTTCACGCGCTTGGACACGATCCATTCGCGCAGCTCGCGCGGCGGCTGCTTCAGCAAATCCATACCGCCCGAACCATCCAGCCACGCCTCGAAATCCTGGCGCAGCAGCATGCATGGCATGCGGTCGTGATACTGCGCCGTCCAGACGTTCGCATCGCGGACAATCATCGTGCAGGTGGTGATGTCCTCGCCCGTCTCGGGATTGCGCCAGCTCTCCCAGAGGCCCGCGAAAGCCAGCAAGTCGCCATCGGCCGCTGAGAAGAAGTGCGGCACGCGATCTTTCTTCTCGCCTGTCCATTCGAAAAAACCGCTGGCCGGGATGATGCATCGCCGGCTCCGATAGGCATGCTTGAATGTGCCACTGGTCTCGACGGTCTCAACGCGGGCGTTGAAGGTCGCGAGCTTGAAATCCTTGAGCCCGCCTTTGTGCCAGCCGGGGATGAGACCCCATCGGGCTTTCTTCAGTTCGCGCCCGGCCTCGGTGTTCACGATGATATCGACTTCGGTTGTCGGCGCGATGTTGTAACGGGCGCGCAGGTTCGGCGTGGCTGCCGGCACTATCAGCGGCTGGCTGAAGGCTACAATCTCGTTCCAGCTATAGGCCTGGCTGAACCGCCCGCACATGAGTTCTGCTCCCGTTCGCTGCCTGCGTTTACCAACGATTAAGCATCTCATTCCGCTTCCGATGTCCGAAAGCTAAGGCAGCCTCGGGGGGCGGAGAGCGCGATAAATGCTGAGCGACGACGCCATTGGTTACGAAGATACCCAGTCAAGCCCGAGCAAAATGCTCTGGCGTGCGGCGTTGGTGGTTCTGGTGATGTTGCCTGCCGCTCTGATCGGGTGTGCGTTGCTGGCAGTGATGAAGTAGCCCCGATGGCTTGGTCGACGTTGCGGAAGATCCGAGGTTACAGCCTGTCCTACGAAGCTGTCGAGGCGTTGCTAGGCTGCGCTATTGCGGTGCTTCAAACCGCCTGGATCGGCATTCTAGGCTACGGCCCATGGTGGCTGATCTAAGTTCCACCCTGCACGCGCGGCTTTCCTATATTGGATGCCCATTCAGCGTACGGTGTGTTTTTCGCCATATGGCGGTTATAATCGGGCGCGCCATCGTCCCACCAGACTGGACCGCGCTCCCCGAGCGCCATCTTGGCGGCATCAACGGCGGCTCTAGCTCCGCGCAGATCGCCATTGCCAGCTTTCGCATCTCTCACGCTCGCCTGGCGTTCATCACCTCGTTGACCATTTCCTGGCGGCGATTCGGGAA
The DNA here is from genome assembly GCF_037147855.1 of Allobosea sp. MMO-172. Lineage (NCBI taxonomy): Bacteria > Pseudomonadati > Pseudomonadota > Alphaproteobacteria > Hyphomicrobiales > Alloboseaceae > Allobosea > Allobosea sp. MMO-172. Next base: position 14,628 of record NZ_JBBCUM010000008.1, read on the forward strand.
TGGTGGGATTAGTCGCCCACCAGAGGCTGCCGGCGACGATGAAGCGACCGTGCGGTGTGGTTGGTCGGCGCGTCGTCACTGATGGCCCACCACAGGCAGCTCATCGATCCGCGTCGTGTATCGAGGCGACCGCATATCGAATTTGGTGACCCACGCCTTACGTTGCCGATAGACGCCAGCAGCGGCCGGGAAAAGGGTGCCTCGACCATGCTTCGAATTCCAAGCATCGAGAGCGGCCATTAGGCGCCCAAACTTCTCGCGATCGAGAGCGCCAATCAAGGCTCGCTGAGACGTCTCCAGCGGTTGAGGACATTTGAAGAGGAACGCATCCGGTGCTGCTCGGTTGGTCTAAGGACGTCCTTCTCAACCCCGGAGAGCATCCATGAGCGCCCTTACCGGCAAACGCATCCTCATTCTCGCAACGCACGGTTTCGAGCAGTCTGAGCTCGACGTTCCGCATGCCTCATTGCAGAAGGCCGGCGCCACAGTCGACATTGTTTCGCCGGAAGCTGGTGAGATCAGGGGCTGGCAGAACAAGGACTGGGGCCGCCCCGTCGCTGTAGATCGAACGCTCGATCAGGCACGCGCAGAGGATTACGACGCCATTGTCCTCCCCGGCGGTCAGATGAATCCCGATACGCTGCGTGGCAATGACAAGGCCCTCAGCCTGATCAAGAGCTTCTTCGACCAGGGCAAGGTTGTCGCTGCCGTTTGCCATGGACCGTGGCTGCTGATCGATACCGGCATCGCCAAGGGCCGGAAGGTCACCTCTTACAAGACGATCAAGCAGGATCTGCTCAATGCCGGCGCAAACTGGCAGGACGCCGAAGTCGTAACTGACAAGGGAATCGTGACCTCACGTAAGCCCGGTGATCTGCCCGCGTTTGTCGCGAAAATTATCGAGGAGGTGAAGGAAGGTCGGCATGATCGGAAGGCGGCGGCCTGATCTGTTGGCCGCCTCATCGACACAGGTGAAGCCCGGCCATCGCGCCGGGCTTCTTCTTTAGGATTGCAAAAGTCCTTGGCTTCACCGCTGTCGCCGTCGCGGCAAAGGGATAATCCTATTTTCGGATCAATACGCTTACGCGGCGATTCAGCTGTCGGCCGTCCGGGTCGTCACTACCGTCTGGTTTGCGATTGGGAGCCACGGGATTTCTGGCACCGAACCCCGACGCTGAGAGGGCCTTAACCGCGACGCCCTCCCGAGAGACCAACCAGCTTTTGACTGCGTTGGCGCGACGCTCGGACAGTTTCTGATTGTAGGCTTCGGCGCCAAGAGCGTCAGTAAACCCTTGGATCGTCACCTGACCGCGCGCCTTGGTCCTGATAATTTCCCCAAGCTCGCGCAAGGCTTCCACTGCATCCGAGCGCAGTTCAGCCTTGTCGAAGTCAAATAGCACGTCTGCAGGCAAGGTGATTTCGATCGCGGTTGGCGTTTCCGTCTGAAGCGGCGCGCTCGGAAACACGATGCCCGCGGATGGAAAGCTGATTGGCGACGAACGGAAGACGATTTCGCTGCTCCGAAACTGGGAGGATGGGCTTGACTGTCCAACCGCAGCGAACGGCAACAACAGTGTTCCCGCAGCGAGTGAGGCGTATCGGACCAACCCTCGCCAGAGGTTTTGACTAGCGGACATCGATCGGCACGCCGGAGATGAGATCGACCTTCTCGTAGAACTGGATGTTGATCGTCTTTGTTGTTGCCGGTGGTGCGCCGAAGATTGCGTAGCACGAGGATATCTTGCCGGCCTGCGTCGAGCAGCTGGAGCCGGTCACGCCGGGCGTATAGCTGCGCCGGCCGACAAGGTCGATAAGCCGAATGTTATCGGCCACCATGCTGTAGTTGGCGTTGCCGCTATTGGTAACCCGGAGGCGTAGCGTGAGGGTTTCCGCTTCGGTTCGCTTCAGCGACACGATGTCGATGCGGACATCTGGATCAGCCCCTTTGATGCTCGCCAACGGCTGTTCCTGAGCGAAAGCAACCGTAGCTGTCGTCAGCCATGCCGAGCCGGCCAACACAGGAAGTACGTCAACTGCCGACCTGATTCTCATCGCCTGTCCTATTGCTGCGCGCACAATCACCGCTTTGCTGAGCACTGTGATAGCCGACCGGACGATACCGCTTGTCCCGCATTTGAAGGAGGGCGGTTTGATGCTCGGAAAAAACTCGTGCATGCCCAAAATCGCCGCAGCGTCGTCGTAGCGATGTGGGGTCCTGACTTCTTACTTTCCCAGGCAGCGCTGACTGAAGCCTGCAGCCTTAATCTCGGTTGGGAAGGAAAATCACACGCCGCTTGCCTAAAGCAAGCGACGCAACTGGGAACGGCATGCTCGCCCCCGCGTTGACCGTTCTCACAGCAACACTGGTTGCCGAGGATGAGAGATGATCAGAGCTGTTTTCTCCGGGGTAGCGGGCGCGTGGATCGCACGGAATGTCGAGCGCGGTGACATCCCCGAGAAGCTTGCTGTCCCTCTGGCATTTCTGGCTGCACGCATCCCGACGCCGGTGCTCGTTGCTGGGGCCCTTGGATATGGCTTGTACCGCTGGAAGCAGGAGATCCGGGCATATGCGGCCCAGGACATCACTCCGAAAAGTCCAGCGCGCTCCGCCCGCAAGACAAGGCCGGCAGCGCGTCGCAAAGGGCCAGTCCCCAAGACATCCAAGCCAACGGCAGCCGAAGACCAAGCTGATGCTTAAGCTCCTTTTCGAAATGTCGATGCTGGCATTCGAAGCGCAGCAGGCAATCTGGCTAAGGAGCATGAAGTTGGCAGCAGGCGGCACTGCGGCTGATCGCGAAGCGCGTCTGATGGTGAGCGAAAAGGTCTCCGCTGGGCAGAGTGCGATTTATAAGGCCGCAACAGGCAGCGCTCCCGTCAGCATTGTTCGGGGCTATCGACGGAAAGTACGCGCAAATGTCCGGCGCCTGGCGAAATAGGTTGGGTAGCTGATCGCGGTGCTCGCCAGAAGTCCTAAGGCTAACGCTCAAGGGAAAGAGCGAAGAATGACGATCAGAAACATGATGAGTGCGCTGGCGATCGGGTCAAGCCTTGCACTGGCGGCGTGCAATTCTCTGGTAAACCAGCCAGTTGGTAATTCCAGTGTTCCGCAGCCGGCGAAACCGGTCGAGCTGAATCGCTATCTCGGCAAGTGGTACGAGCAAGCGCGATATGAGGCTGGCTTTCAGAAGGACTGCGAGGCCGTCACAGCAGAGTACTCCCGGAAGTCGGATGGCGCGGTTGCTGTCGTTAATTCCTGCCGCCAAGGCGGCACCGCGGGGCCGTTGAAGACGGCAGAGGCGACGGCACGCGTCGTTGATGGCTCCAACGGTTCGAAGCTCAAGGTCACCTTCTTCTGGCCGATCGAGGGCGACTATTGGGTGCTGGATCGCGCGTCGGACTATTCGTGGTCCATCGTCGGCGAGCCTTCGGGTCGATATCTCTGGATTCTGACGCGAGGCCAAGTCCTTGGCCCGTACGAGTATGCGAAATTGGTGAGAAGGGCGAAGGCACTCGGCTACGATACCGATTTGCTCAGGCGAACTCGGCAATAGGGAGCCGGTTGAATGAGACCCATCAGCTGCTCCGCTGATGGCTCGTTAGACCGTCCGCACATGTCCTGATGTCCTACTGGATCGGCGAGACTTGGGCCTGCGCCTCATTGGCCTTGGCCATCATCGCTTCAAGCTTCGCGAACGTCTCCGGCGAGAAGACGAGGTTCATCACCTGGCCGCTGGCCATCTCGAAGCTGATCATGGTTTCGCCCTGCGGATCGGTCGTCAGCGCGATGCGCTTCACATCGGCCACGTCGAGATCGATTTCGGACAGCTCGCTAGGCTCAGCCATCAATCCCGATCCTTGACCGGTAGCCAAAGCTCGCCTGGATTGACTTGAGCGACAGCCGCGTCGCTGACGATATGCTGCTCCTGCAACTTGGCCTCTATGAGCGCTATATCGAGAAAGTAGGCGAGCGTGCCGAAGCCGCGGGCGGTCGCCTCACTCTTCAGCGCCCCAATCCTGTCCACCAGATCGTCAGCCCGGCGAAGCGGAACGCGCGGCACTACCGATCCTATCCTGACCACATCTGCCATGATGCCGGCCCTCCTCAGTCAGGGTAGTCGCGGGCAAGCCGATCATACAAGTCGACTTCCGCGGCATCCGCGGCGAGGGCTGTTTCGAGCTCGTAGGCAGGTGCAATGACACCACCGAAATGCGCATGGAAGGCTCGCGCGAAACGCGCTTCCTCGAAAGCCACGCGGATCAGGTCCTCAGCCATCGTGCCGAGAACGCGGAACCCGATTTGCCAATCGATGCACCATGCTTCGATCCGGCGGAGGCGTTCGGCCGCGGACGCCCTATCAAGCTTGATCTCGACCTGATGCGGCCAGTGCCCGGTCATCGCCACATGCCTCGCATCTTGGCCCTGACATCGACCTTCGGGCCTCCAGACGGTGCCCGCGAGGCTTCTGCGGCCGCGATGGGCCAGGCAGTCCGCTCGAACTGGCCGAGCAGCGCATTCGGGATGAAGCGGGTTCGATTGGCGTAGACTTGACGGTCGCCGGTCGCAGATTGGCCGTGCGTGAAGAAGCGCTGCGGCACGACGAGATGCAGATCGTCTTTCGCCCGCGTCATCGCGACATAGAGCAAGCGGCGCTCTTCCTCGATTTCATCACGCGCACCGGCGCCAAGGTCGATCGGAATGCAGCCGTCCACCGTGTTCATGACGAAGACCGACTTCCATTCCTGACCCTTGGCCGAATGGATCGTCGACAGGATCAGATAATCCTCGTCGAGATGAGGCACCCCGGCCTGGTCGCTGGTTGCGTCCGGCGGATCGAGCGTCAATTCGGTCAGGAAGCGCTCGCGTGACGGGTACCCGCCTGCAATCTGTTCGAGCTGCACGAGATCGGCCTGCCTTGTGCTCGCATCCTCATGGATGCGCTCCAGGTGAGGCTCGTACCAGCGGCGAGCAAGCTCGATCTCTGCCGGCCATCCAGCCGTGCCGACGCGCAGCTCGCTGACGGCGGAAACGAAGGACGTCCAGTCGTCGCCGGCCCTGGGCGGGACCGGCGCGTTCTCCAGAGCTTCGAGGGACGCCGACACCTGCGCAACATGCTCAAGGACGCGCTGCGCCGAGGTCGGGCCGACGCCAGGTAAGAGCTGCAGCACCCTGAAGCCAGAGACCTTGTCGCGCGGGTTTTCGACGAAACGCAGCAGCGCGAGCAAGTCCTTGATATGGGCGCTGTCGAGGAATTTCAGCCCGCCGAATTTGACGAAGGGGATGTTCCGACGCGTGAGCTCGATTTCGAGCGGCCCGCTATGATGCGATGCACGAAACAGCACGGCTTGCTGCTTCAGCGTCGAGCCGCCCTCCCGGTTCTCCAGAACCTTCTCTGCTATGAAACGCGCTTGATCGGCCTCGTCCCGCACATGCACGAGCTGCGGCGGCGACCCCGCTGCGCGATCAGTCCAGAGATTCTTGGTGAAACGCTCGGCCGCCAGATCGATGACGGCATTGGCAGCCGAGAGGATGGAGCTGGTCGAGCGGTAGTTCTGATCCAGCGTGATGACCTCGGCCGGCGGTACGAAAGCTGCCGGGAAGTCGAGGATGTTGCGAACCGTTGCGGCGCGGAACGAATAGATCGATTGGGCATCGTCGCCGACGACGGTCAGGCCACGCCCGTCCGGCTTGAGCGCGAGCAGGATCGAAGACTGGAGCCGGTTCGTGTCCTGATACTCGTCCACCATGACGTGATCGAAGCGGCCGCCGATGTCCGCTGCGATATCGGGATCGGTCACGGCCTGGGCCCAGTAGAGCAGCAGGTCGTCGTAATCGAGGACGTTCTGGCTCTGCTTGGCCTCGACATAGGCCGCGAAAAGCTCTTTCAGCTCAGCCGCCCAGGTGGCGCACCAGGGGTAGGACAGGCGCAGAACCTCCTCAATTGGAAGCTCGGCGTTCACGCAGCGCGAATAGATCGCCAGGCAGGTGCCCTTCGTCGGAAACCGCGACTCTGTTTTCGAGAAGCCGAGTTCGTGCCGGACCAGGTTCATCTGGTCCGCGGAGTCCTCCCGGTCATGAATCGTGAAAGCCGTATCGAGACCGAGCTGCTCGGCATAGTCGCGCAGCAAGCGCGCGCCGATGCCATGGAAGGTGCCTGCCCAGGTGAGCGCGTCGGCGAGTACGCCGGCACCATCGCCGAGCACCTTTCGGGCGATCCGCTCAACGCGCTTGGCCATCTCGGACGCCGCGCGCCGCGAGAAGGTCATCAGCAGGATCCGCCGCGGGTCGGCGCCGCTAACCATGAGATGGGCGACCCGGTGCGCAAGCGTGTTGGTCTTGCCCGAACCTGCGCCCGCGATGACAAGAAGTGGCGAGGACGCTACCGAGCCAACGCCATGGATCACCGCACGCCGCTGCGCCGGGTTGAGCGCGTCGAGATAGCTGATCGGCGCGATGACGTTCATGCCTTCGCTCCCGGAATCGGCCGAGCACCCTGTGAGAACAGGCCACGCAGATAGCCCCGCGAGACTGAACGATCGGCGTCGGCCAGAAGCACGATGAAGTCGTGGACCAGCGCCCGCAGCGCCGCGGTTTCCGAGCCGTGTTCCTCCATCAGCATGGACACGATGCCGCTGATTTCCGCGTCCAGCGATGTGTCTTCAACGTGCTGGTCGGCCGGCTGCGGTGACATGGCTTGCGTCCTCTGGAATGAGAACAGTAAGAGAACAAACGCCACCGAGGAGTCAAGCCATGAAGCGCAACCCGCGTCGCGCCTATGACAGAGAGGGGCGCGAAATCCAGCCGGCCACCGTGGCCAGCCAATTGGCCCTAGGCCGGCGGCATATCGAGATTTACTGCAACGCGTGCGGTCGCCATCGCGGCGGGATCGACGTCGGCGAACTCCCGCCCGAGACGCCTATTCCTGATATCTGTCTGCGTTATCGGTGCTCGGCCTGCGGCTCGAAAAACCTCATGTCGCGGCCCGATGTCTGCGAGGATCGCGCCGCGGTAGATACGCGCCGAAAGGAGCCGTCGAGCTGACGACCGGTTGAGCGCCCACGGCCCACCTCGGGATCCGCTGCGTGTGCACAACCTGCTTCGCCACCTATGCCAGCCTACCGTTGATGCTCAGACTACCCCGGCGATTTGTAGGGGCTGGCCATGACCGAAACGGCTGAAGATATCTGGGCTGCTGACACGCTCGGCCGGAAGGCCGATGCTGACTTTCTGATCAACTTTCTGACGGGCCGGATTGAACAGCGCGGGCGCCAGGGCCTTCCCCGATCCTATGTGCTCAACATCGACGCTGGATGGGGAGGCGGAAAGACGTTTTTCATGACGCGTCTGGCGAAGGAGCTTCGACTTCGAGGGAACGGTGTTGCTTTGATCGATGCCTGGGAAGACGATCACGCCGATGACCCCATGCTATCCCTCATGTCGGGAATTGAGGCTACGATCAATCCGCTGGTTAAGGCGCACCCGGCGCTCGATAGCACATACAAGCTAGTAAAAAAGGCGGGCCTGAACATTGCGGCCACTGCAGCCAAGGGCGCACTTAAGCAGGTAAGCCGAAAACTACTCGGCGATGGGGTGGATCTGATCGCTGAGCAATACGGCGAGCTTGCCGACAGTATCGCGAAAAAGGGCAGGGAGGGCCTTGCTGAAAGCCTGGATAAGACGATCGACAAGTCGGCGGAAAAACTCCTTGAGGGGTTCGAAGAAGGGAAAAAATCTATTAGGCAATTTCGCGAACAGCTCGGTAAATTGACGGAACAGATCAGGGTAGAACACACCGACTGGACGATGTTTGTTCTTATTGATGAGCTTGATCGTTGTAGGCCCACTCATGCGATCGCGCTTCTTGAGCGGGTTAAACATCTCTTCAATGTCGGTAACGTGGTGTTTGTAGTGGCGACCGACAGCCGGCAACTCTCAGAGTCTGTAAAGGCCGTTTACGGCGGCGGCTTTGATGGTTCGCGCTACCTCACGAGGTTCTTTGATCGCACCTACCACTTCCCACCCCCTGAGCTCGCGCGCTTCGTTCGTGCCGAGATTGAGGCGCTCGGAATTGCGAGCGACCCTCTGTCACTGCCTCCCGACTTCACACTCGACGATCTGGTCTTGGGTTCGATCAAGGCGTTCAACGCCACTCCGCGAGATACGAAACGGGCATTGGAGCTTTTGTCGGACCTTATTGCGGCGTGGCCTTACAAGATCAAAGTCGAGGCGGTCATAATGGTCCCGATGGTAATCGGGCATCAATCTGGCAGAATTGATGTTAGGAAACGAAATGTATTATCGGATTTGTCTGCGCTTACTAAGGATAGTCAATACGGTCTGTCGAAATTTATGAATAGCTCTGAGTATCATGGAGAGCCAGAAACGATGACAATTGGCGATCTAATTAATATTTTTTCAGATAATGTTCATGATTTAATGAATTCTATGAGGCATGAATATAAAAGATTTTCGTATAAATGGGTTCAGCGTCGTCTTGCAGATGAATATCAAATTATCCATCAGTCGACCTCGTATTCCGGATCGATCTCCCATCATTGATAGGCGGCTATCCTGCTTTGATCATGAGCGCAGGAAATCTTCAGGTCGAAATGGGCCAGAGGCCTAAATGAAAAGCCCGCCGCTTGGGAAGCGACGGGCCTCTGACTTCTGTCAGGACTAGGCGGTTCCGGCCATCGCCGGGAAACTGGCTTTGCCCTCCTGTCGGCTGCGGCCGGTACATCCGCGGCAACGCATCCAACCGGAGAGCAGGCAGGCATCGGGGGATGCCGCGCTGAGAACGAGATGGGGGCGCGTCTGGTTCCCTGCAAGGCGGCCTTCTGCGCGGAAAAGCGGTGCCGCGCCTCGAGACTTCGTCTGCGATCCTAAAACCCCTTCACGCGAGCTGCTCGCTCGCCGATTCTATTCTGCCATTCCGATCATCTGTCTTGCGGCAGCGCTGGCGCCGGTCAGTGCTTTCTCGCGCTCCTGGGCAAGGTCAGAATCCTTGGTTCCCAGGAACGATGTCCGGGCTGCGGCCTCTATCTCTGGCCGGCAGAGCTCCAGCATGCCCTCGTAGAGCTTCCGCTGGTCAACGAACTTGCCGTTTCGAGCTGTGGCGATCGTCGAAAGGCAGTCGCGAACCTCCTTTGGAAGGTCAGACGCTGCCGTCGTTGAAGGGCCTATCGGGGCGCCAGGCGCGACGGATGCAGGCGTCGTGGGGCTGGGGGAGGCAGTGGTGCGGGGGCCACCCGCCTTGAGCTGAACGGCATTCGTGATGACATTGTTGCGAACGGCTTTCAGCATCTCCTCACGAAAGCCCGGTTCGCTGGCGGAGGAATAGTTCGTTCCTACTTTGAAGCGGATGGTATCGATCCTGGCCTGAATCGCATCATCGATCTCGCGACGGCATATTGTCATGGCGGCGGTCGCAAGGACGTCTGCGCTTTCGGACGATGATACGAGCTTTTCCAGCTGAGGCGATGTGCATTGGTAGGCACGATCGCGCAACGTGTCGGCAGCCTTCTCGATGCTCTCCAGGTGTTGCTGCCGCTCGACCTCACGGCGGGCCTGTTCTGCACGAGCGACGGCTTCGGCTTGGTCGAGCGCCGCAATCCTGCGGTCCATTTCGCTCTGGATTCTAGTCCGGACTGCGCGGGGCAAGTCCTCAAAATAGGCTCCCTTGACGAAAATGAGACCCGTGCCGGCGCCATGAAGGCTGTCATGCATGACAGCGACTTCGGCCAATGCGTTGGTGCAGACGCGCCAACCCTCGCCAATCATCGGGCCAAGGTTGTTGTAGCGATAGCCATTCAGGATGTCTGGGTGCCGCGCTGCCTCACGAGAAATGCAATCTGTTGCAGCGCGGATGGTGGGCAGCAGGAGCTTCCGCTTCTGTTGCTCTGTGGTCTGAGCGAAAGTGCCGTGGGCGCTACCCAAGAGCACAGATGCAATGACTGCCAGATGAAACCACATCGCCACGACCTCGACACAATCTCGCAACTAAAGCGGGAAAGGAGAGCTTCTTCAAGGTCACTTTGCTGTGTCGTCGTTCTCTGGCTTCGAGCCAGTCGAGAGAAGCCGCATGATTTTCAAAGCCGTTTCCATGGGCATCACGCGGTCTATCGTCAGCCTGGCGGTGCCGTCTTCTAGCGAAAGCACATTCGGCCCTACAGAGACGGGGTTTGCTGGCGCCGGGGGCAACAGATGCTGGGGCTCGACGTCGAGCGCGCGCGCCAATGCCAGAAGGATATCACCCCGTGGAATATTCTCGCCCGCTTCGTAACGAGACATACTCGTCCGATCGAGTTTGGTGCCGGTCGTGATCAATTCGCGAGCGCGTCGAGCCAACTCGGCTTGGCTCAGCCCGAGTTCGGTTCGTCGCGAAACCAAACGTCGTGCAAAATCGAGCGCACGCGCTTTTCCCTCGCCGGTTCGACTCATTTACTGGTTGCCCTTCGCAGCTGCTGAGCTGTAGGCGCGGGGTGCAAATAATGCAATTGCCTCGCGCAACAGCTTTCACCTCGGGCGAGGCTTGCCTCCTGGCTTGCCCGATCAGTTCCGCGTCGGCCGAACCGTGACCTCGAGCGGGCGCCGTTCATCCTCAGACACCGACTCGCGAGTCGCGGCGGCGGCGCCTAGCAAACGCTGAACTGTATTCACGTATTGCGGGCTTCCTACTTTGACCTCTCGACTGGCCAGCAATAGCGCCAGATCAGGATCAATCGCCGCCCGATTGAGCAAATCGAGAGCCTGGCGTGAATCCTCTGGTGTCATGTTCCCGAGGAAGCGCCTTGCCGAGGCGATCATGCCGCCGCCCTTGAGCATACCAAATTTGAGGCGGGTCACGATTTCGGCTGCTCGACCGAGCGGCGTATCACGCGCGTTGTCGAAAACGCTGGCGCTCAGGCCCTTTTCGATCGTGTCAGATCCGCTTCTAACCCGCACTTGCTCGGTGCGCTGCAGTTCGAGCGCCTTCTGCACGACGCGCATTGCGCTCATCTCGGCCGGAGAGAAAACCGCAGTGAGGGCATTGGCGTGGTCGCCAAAAAGTGCCTGAACCTTTGCCGGCGAGAGAGGGCTGCGGCTATCTCCTGGTGGCAGCTTCTCGACTGCTGAGGTGGTGCCCCGGTCAATGAGATAGTCCCGCACTGCGGCTTTCAAGCCCGCGCGGGCATCGGGATTATTGGCGGTCAGAGCGGCAAGCTCGCGTAAACGACCTGCGGCATTGGCTTGGTTCTGCATGATGCTGTGGACGGCCTTATCCGGGTCCGCGTCGATTACCGCTCCAAGAGCGCCCTTGCTTATGCGATCGTCGATATCACGTTCGCTACGGCCAGCCGCCCGCTCAGTCTCGCGAAGGCGGGTCTGTGCGGCCTTGATCTGCTGCGCCAGGCCATCGGACACCCGTTCGCCCTTCTGGGCGCGAGCGATCATCGCGTCGACCTCGCTGCCGAAGCCGGGCGCCGCCTCGAGCTGATTGCCGTAGCTCTGACGCCAAGCACGCAGACGGTCCGGTCGGATCATCCCGGAGCGACTGTCTATCACACCCGAGGTTGCGAGATCTGAGAGCAGGTAATCGCGAACCGCAGCATTGCCCTGAGCGCCTGCCGGCGAGTCGTCGAGCACCCGACGCAGGGCTGCCGCCTTCTCGGGGGAGCTCAGGAAGCGCTTGGCCGTTTCGCTCGGCGGCGTGGTGCTACGCGTCGCGTCGCGATCGATCTCCTTGGTGAACTTGGCCATCTCATCGCCCGGGCCGGGGCGATATTTCGGCGCGAAGTTCTCCGCATAGTTGTTGTTCGCCTCGGCTGCCGCAGGCGAGCCTTCGACAGCCCGGGAAGCGCCCGCGCGAAGCTGGCCGATATTGTCGGCGAGATCGAAGTTGCCGGCCTGTCGCGCGGTTTCCCGGGCCTTGCCCGTGTATTTCTGCAGATCGACGATATCGCCAACAGCGGCTTGCCCGGTGCCGCCAGTGTTCACGTCGCGCATAACTGGCGCGCCATCCGGCCCGAGGACCCGCGAAGGCTGCTGCTCGATATTCGGTGCGAGGCGCTCCACACGCTGGACAAACTCCGCCGGGAGCTGCTGCCCCTGCGGACCAAGCTCGTTGATCTGCTGGCGAACACGAGTTGCCGCATCGATCATTGGCGTTGCGTCGACCATCTCCGTACGGTTCGGGTCGACGGCGCTATAGAGTTCGTTTTTCCGCGTGCGATCCGGCAGGTAGGTTTGATCCACGACGGCATTGTCGAGGCGCTGGCTGGCCCCGGCAGCCGCGTCCGCGCTCTGATACGGAGCAAGTGGCGCAGCATCGCCACGGCGCGCGGCATCAGCCGTCTGCGCTCGGCCTTCAACGGTGTCGACGCGCAACTGCCGCTGAGCGATTGCCGCGTCGTTTGCCGTTTGTGTTTCGGCGCGCAGGCGTGCCGCCTCCTCAGATGCGGCGAGCTGCAATTTCGCGGGATCCCCCTGCGGGGCTAGCCCATCCACGACGTCGCGAAGTCCAGCATTGATCGCTTGCTCACGCAGGATGGTTGGATTGCGGTCCCGCATAGCGAGCTCGCGTTCAAAGGCGACAATGCCCGGATCCTCAGCCAGCGCCCCGGGGGAAGGCAGCCGATCACCCAGGACGGGCCGCAGCTCGGCTCTATTGGCCTCCAGGCGAGCTGCTACCTCGTCGGGGCGCGTTGCCTTCCCCCGATAAATCTCGGCCGCCATGTCCGCTGCACGGCGGGTGACCGGATTCATCGTGCCGGGATTTACTGGAACGGAAGGATCGACCGAACTCAGATTGAGGGTCTTGCCGACGACGGGAATTGCGCCGACGGCCTTGGCACCCTGGCGCCCTGCTACCTGAACCGCCGATTGGCCGGCGAGTCCGCCGATGCCCCCCGCGAGGCTTGCTGCCGTATCGGCGACCACCCCCCGAGACCACCTCCAGCATCGCGGGCTGAGGGCGGAAGCTCTTTCGCCGCTGCAAGGCCGACCCCTGACCCGAAGCCCGCGGCCGCATCTCTTGCGACGGCTGCGCCGCGGCCGTCGGCATAGGATTTCATCGTTTGATCGAGGAAGCGCGGCAAGAGCGGCTCGCCCGCGGCGCGTTGCGCCGCCAAGGTCGCGGCGCGTCGCAATCCAAGCGCTAGTATTCCTCCACCCGCAGCAACGCCGCCCGACGCGCCCCCTATGCCTTCGAATACCGCGCGACGTGGGAAAGAAAGCTTGTCGGGGTCAACCGCTCCACCGGCCGCTTGGGCGGCGGGCCGAACCATCGTGTTCTTGAGAAATTCCGACCCGAAGGTCGGCTCTTTGACGAACGGCGTTTCGCCGCCAAAGAGTGTGTTCTTGGCGAAGATGGCTGGATTGACGAGCACTGCCGTTGCTGCATCCGTCGGGAAGCCGATCAAGTTGGCGATGCCTTCGCCGGCGGCCTGGCTGCCGAACCGAAGGTTTTCTCCTACCCGCGCCGCCAGCCCCGGAGTTGGCGTTATCCGCCTTGAGGATTCCGGGACAGGGCTTCGCTCATACCAATGTTCTTGGGTGCCGTCGGCTCTGTTGTTCGGGGCGGTTGGTCGAGCGTTTGCGTCGGTGGGAAAGCCGGGCGAGGGGCCCAGATCCCCGCCAAGGATCTCGGCGACCTCGGCATCGGAAGCATCGGCGGGAACGGATATCCGACGGCCCTCAAAGGCAATGATGCGATCGGCCATTACCGAGCCCTCCTCAGTTTACCGTCGGTTCCACGGACCCACGCTTCGTCGCTCCCGAGTGCAGCGCCGGGGGGTGTGGTTGCAGGCGTCTCGGAAGAAGGCACATACGATGGCGTTTGGCTTCGGGCGGGCGGAAGGCCCGCAGAGCGCGCTGACGTCGTGATGTCAGCGCTGTCGAGAGTGTTGACCAAATCCTCCATGGTTTGAAGGCGGGCGAGGTAGGACTGCTGGGATTCGAAAAGGGATGATGGATCGCCGGCGATTGTTTTGAACATCGCCAGATCCTTGTCGGTGACTGAACGCCCTTGTTGCCCAGCCAGTGCGGACGCAGCCTGATAAACCAGCAAATTCGCTGCAGACTGCATGCCCGGCAAGTGAGGGTCGAACATGTCTCCGATGAGCTTCGAGCTCACACCTCGCGATTTGAGCTCTGCAATGATCTCGTGCCGCGCTTGGGCGAAATTGTCTTTCCCAAAGACCTGCGCAAGGCCGTTCGCAATTTGCGCGCCTTCCTGGCCGATACGACGGATCTGACCGGGCAGCCCGAAGAGAGTGGGGTCCTTGGCCGCCAGCTCGCGCGTAAAGCCGAGCATGCCCCGGAAGCGTTGTCTGTCGACCTGGGCTTGCTGCAACGCTGTTTCGACGCTTGGACGGATGCCGACGTCTTTTGAAGTGCCCTGAGGCGCGACTATCGCGCCGCCGATGGGCAGCGGCTGCCCCGATTGGGCGTCTATCACGCCGTCGTAGGTGATGAAGCTCTTCCCGTCAGCTGCGTAGGTCCTGGGGGTCGGGGTAGGGGCCTGACCAAACGCAAAGCGGCTCTTTTCCGCATCGGAGGCAGAGGGAAGAAGCTGCTGAATGGTGGCGCCCCGAACCTGATCGGTGGAGAGAACCGGGCTCTTGCCGATCGCGTCCGGCCTGCGCAGCAGCACCGGTCGGTTCGTTGCCGGGTCGATGACCTCTACAGCCGCGTCGTCGGCGATGACGCGTCGGTTGGCGGCCTCGGTGTTAGCCACACGTACCCGGGTCTCTTCTTCGAGAGCCTTTTTCTGCAGCTCGTGTTGGAACTGCTGATCGAAATAATACTGGGTGTTCCGGCCTTCGCCACGGGCGAAGAGAGCGTTCGTGCCGAACGAGCTCGTCGGTCCGTCCTTCTGGTATCCAATAAGGGCTTGAGCGCCCGCAAGCTTTCCTGGATCCACGGCACCCGCGGCAGCAGCGCGGGCGAACCGCATGGCGTCGACGATCGTACCACCTTCGCCGACTGCTGCGTAGCCATCCGCTGTCGCGGCATTTTCATTGTCCAGCTTTTGCCGCTGAGCGTCGCGCAGGGCGTTCGCTGCTCCATTCTGATAGGCCTTTCCAAGGCTTGCGATTGCGCTGCCGATGTCGCCAGAAACCGGCGCGGGGCGCAGACCAGCAGCGCTAGGGGTTGTGTAAGGCGCGGGAGCGCTCGCCATAAACGAGCCCGTCGAAACACGGCGGCCGGTAAAGGTGGGCATCAGTCAGCTCCCAATCCAAGAGGACGCAGTCGACAGCCAGGATTTCGCGGTTGGCTGATAACCGGTGACGGTTTTTCCGTCGGATGCGTAGACAGGTGACTTCGACCCAGCCACCGAACCGGCCAACGACCCCAAGCCCTTGAGCAGCGAGCCTGTGTCAGACGTCTTCGGCTGGATCTGCGCCGGCCGGGCCAGACGGTCCTGAAGGAGCGTCGGCGGCGGCGCGTAGATCGGCGTGCGGACGAGCGAGCCCTTCAACTCCTGCTCGGCCGGCAGGAGGCTCAGGTCGCCCTTGGCGAAGTTGTTGGACAGCCCGATCTTGCCCATGAGATCGCCGATGCTTGTGTTCTGCGACTGGTCGACGTCCCCGTAGGCGCTGACGGCGGCGTCGGCGCGAGCGCGATCGGTCACGGTCGACCGGCCTTGCTCGAGTGCTGCGGCCAGCTGCCGCTTCACGAAATCGGGCGTGCTGCCCTGGAAGTTCGGATCAACCGCGCCGCCGGAATCGATGGCCTTGGCGGCGTAGTCGCCGCGGCTCTGCGTCGCTGCGCCGTGAGCGGCCGTCGTGCCGGCGGCACCAAGCGCCGGGACCGCGCCGGCCACAGCGGCCGCATTGGCGTCCGCAACGGCCCGCTGCCGATCGGTGAATTCCTTCAGCACCGCATTGCGGACGCGGGCTTCCTCGGCGTCCTGCTGCAGCGCCTGCCACTGGATGTCCTTGGCGGCCCGGATGTCGTTGTTGATGCGCTCGTTGTTTGCGTAGTCGATCTCGCGGTTCTTCGCGTCGACGATCGCCTCATTGAAGACGTTGAGCCGGTACGCCTTGTTGTTGGCGTCGTTCTGCATCTTCGTGCCGACGCCGGAGGCGGCCGCGCCGCCGATCGCCAACGCCGCGGAGAGAGGATCGAAGCACATCGCTTAGCTCCTCACTGTCATAGTGCCGTTGCCCGTGATTGGCGCGGAATTCTTCGCCCCCACGGTGTATTGCCCTGCCCCACGAGGCGCAGAAAGCGCCGTAGAAGCCGCGCCCGTCAGCGGCGCCAAAATGCTCGCGAACACGCTGCTGTTCTGCGGCTGCGAAACGCCGCTCGGCTGCGACTGTGACCCGTAACTCAGCACGGAATCGAACGGCACAACACCGCCGAGGTTGACCAGCGAAGTCGCCTCGCCAGTCGCGCGCGCCGCGAAGCCGGCCGGGTCTGCTGCGGTGCCGGCTGCGTCATAGAGAGAGTTCTTCTTGTTGCCGACGCTGGCGCGAAGCGAATTGGCAAAATCGAGGCCGCGCGACGCGACGCCGGCGCGCTCTTCGGCCGCCTTCTTCTCCAGATCGTTGATCGCGTTGATGCCGGCCGTGCTCTGCAGCGTACCGCGAGCGGCCAGGGCCGATTTCAGCTGGTCGAGTGCCTGCGCCCGCTGCTCCTCGAGCTTCGGCAGGTAGGCGGAACCGTAGCGGTCGGCGGCTTGGGTGTAATAGTCGTCGTTGAATCCGGCGAAGGCCGTATCGATCGCGCCGCGATTGTCGGTGATGAGCTTCTGGCGTTGCGCCTCGGCGGCCTTGGCTTCGTCCGAAGCAGCCTGCGCGGCCTTCTGCTGCTCAGCGAGGATGGTCGCTTCGCGTTCCTGTTGCAGCCGCAAGATGTCGGCCATCTGTTGCTGAGCGGCGATGCGCTGGCGCTCGTTCTCCGCAGCGACCTCTTCAGCCTTTTGGGCCTGCCAAATGGCAATGTTCTGCTGGGATTTCTTGCTGCCGCCGAGAAGATCGCCGCACATACGTCGCTCCGAGGGATCGTTTCAGATCACTTCGGCACGGCGAGACCGAGATAGAGCGCACGCTGGATGGTGAATTTGTATCAGATTGCCGACAGGATGTCAGCTAAAATTCATCAATTTTCACGTCCTCGTCCCCCTAGGGCGGAGATGCGACCCTGGTTTTCTGGCGCCGGAAAAATTGGCGAGAGCGCTTTGGGGGCTTCCGCATGAACCGCAGGCGGCCCCCGCCCCCGGGGTGCCGGGGTGTTCGCTGGCAGGGCGGAGGGGCGGTTGCAGCCCAAATAGGGCGACGATTAGTGTTCAATTGCAGCCACGTGGCCATCAACTGCTGGCGCGTTTGGTGCGCTAACGTCCTTAGCCCTGCTCGCCAGTTCGGTCTCAAGCTTGCTGACGATGTCCGCCAGCTCGCCTGGCGACATCTCGGCCAGCGTCTTCTGGGACTGCTCCTGGATCGCTGCTCGAGGGGCGATGATGCCAGCTTTTTCGATGAGATCACGGGCGATTGCTGCGCGGATGCGCGGTGAGATGGCCTCGTCGTCAAGGGCGTCGCTGAGATAACGAAGCGCTCGAGGGGCGAGCACAGTCTTGATCGCCTGCTTCATCCGCCACTCGATCGCGCGGGAAATCCGCGGCGTGCTGAGGAGGTGATAGGCTGATGTTTCAGCCGGATACCCCGAAAGCGCGAAAGCGATGTCGGCTTCAGTGCCTGCCGCGAGCAATTCGACGAGGCGATCCTCGCGATCCGACAGCAGATTCGGCAGGCTTCGATGGTCTGGGCTTCCCATAATTCAAAGTACACCCTTCGTGCGAGGTGAGGAACCACAGAAATTCATAGTGTTGTCTAATGTTGCATATGGTGCGTAAGATTGAGCTTATATTGATGTCATTATCAGGTTTTGCCGTTCAGTATTCGCGTATTTATTGGCAATTGAGTGCATTGTTTATTGTGTTTTTTGATGCGCTTGGTGTGCAACGTTCTGCAACAGATCTAAGCGGAACGAAAATTAACGATAGCTATAGTTAAATTCATCATTGACAGTCGGCCGCTTGGCTTTATCTTCGGCTGTGGGTTAAGAATCCGAGCTGCTCAGCTTGAGCGCTTCCGGGGTCTCCGCGTGCATGTCCAGGGCGACGGCCTAAAGACGCGCAGGACCGCCTCCGTACGGTTTCTTAGCCCCGGAAGTATGGCGCTCTAAGAAGGCGCCCCCTCAAGCGAGACGGAACGATTATCATGCGGAAATTCGGTGTAACTCGGACTTCGATCGAAGGCGCGGCTGAGCACGAAGTTCTTGAATTCGAGGTGACAATGCCTGACGGGCGGCGGATCGAGCTCTTGGCGACGAGCGATCCGCAAATCGGATGGAATGTTTCTACAAGTCTACCAAACGAGGGCTTATTGCATCTGGTTGAGGCAATAGCGCGCTTGGCCCCTTCAGATCCGGTAGCAGCGCTCGCGGTCAAGCACGTTTCGAGCGGCACAGCGTCATAGCTGGCGCAGTACGAGCACCGTCGCTTTTCGAGCGGGCTACTCGACGGCGGCCCGCTCATCCCTGTTTCACCATTCGCCGTTCCGCAACACCCTCATCCGTTAGGCGCCATAGCCAGCGGATGGGATCCTTCTGGCGTAGGCCGTGCTTGAGAGGCCCCTTGTGCGGCAAGCCCGGGGAAGCGGGCACGCGTTCGACCCAGCCGCGACGCCGGAAGGCTTGGCGAAGCCATGCACGCACCGAGTTCGGATTACAGCCGCTGGGCTTGATCAGGTCGTTCAGGACGTAGGCCTCTCCCGGTCGCATTGTCAGCAAGAGCCTGTCGAGCTCGCGAGCCTTGAGGCGCGCGCCGGCCTCGCGATCGGCTGCCTCACGCGCCGCGCAAACTTGCCTGGCCCGCTCCCTGCCGGCGGCCAAGACAGCTAGCTGTGCCGCGGATCGCGGAGCAACTGGCCTCTTTGCAGGGACGATATCGACCGGCGGCCTCGGATCGCTTCTCACGATCAAATCGCGAAGCCCCAGCCTATGCAGCACCCTCGCGTCACCGATAGGACGCGGGTCGACGCGACCGGCCTGTCCGACCTCAAGCTGACGAATTGATTTCGGTTTGCGCGGCCGCATTCCCTTACGCCTTCGGCTTGGAACGAATGCGGGCTCTCACGCCTGGCCTCTTGTGGAGGTCACAACGACGGTTGGGCTGGCGAAGCCAGGAGTCGCGGTTGCCCCTCGTGGACGTCCGATATGTGAAGGGCGCCCCGCACTTGGCACATGCGCTCTCCCATACTGCCAACCAGACAGTCCTGCCGTCCAAGCGCGTGTGCTCCTCGAGAGTATCGCAGCAATAGCGCTGCCCTCCGAGCCGGCGAATAATTCTCTCGATTTTCCGGCGCATATTGCGCTCCGAATTTTTGGCCTCAGTCTTCGGGTTGTTTCAACCTCGGGGCGGTCGGCGCCGCCGCCAGGCCGGGACCCCGGGGCCGCTGCCTCACGGCGCGAGCGGTCCCCCTTTAGGGGTGAGGCAGATGAGGCAGATGAGGCAGAAGGTTATCTGATTGAAATATATGCTGTTTTGGTCATCTGCCTCATCTGCCTCATCGGAAATTGCATGAGGCAGGTGACGCAGATCGCTATTCGTCTTTAATTTTCAATGGATTGAGCGCTGCCTCAGGCTGATTTTGAGGCAACGAATGAGCCAGTTTCGCCTCCGCCGAAGGCACGAGCCGGACCTTGGTCCCCGATCGCTCAAGCGAGATTTTCTCTAGTATTCCGAACTCGGTGAGCGCGCTATTTTCGCCGCAGAATATTGCGTCGATTTTTCTCGCTAGGTTTTTGGCCGGGCCGAATGCGCTCTGCATTTTCTGATCGAGCAGTTCGACCACCTTGCTCAGCCGATGCCACCCGCCACCCGGGAATTTGGCCGCGAGCACCTCGGCGAGGTGATGCGCCGGATCTTCCTTGAGCCGCATCACCTCCGCCATCGAGGCCTCCGGCTCATCATCCGGCAGCTTTTCCCGCTCAAGCTCGACCGGCACGAGGACGCCGATCTCCTGGCCATCGAACCCGCCAACCATGACGCCAGTCCGCTTGTACCAGGTGGTCTTGCCGTCCTTGGGGAACAGGTTGGCCTTCGCGTCGTCGAGGCGAACATAACGACCTCGGTCCTCGGCTTTCACCCCGAAGGCCTTGGCGTCCTTCACCGACATGTCGAACATGGTGACGGCAGTTCGGACGACACCGGCCTGGGAGCCGCCGCCGCGCAAAGTGTGGATGTCACCCGCGTGGCCTTCCGAGGAAGCCCCATCTGGCTTTCTGGTGTGTGCGCCTGCGGCGGTCGCGCAATCGCACTCGACGGCAATACGCCGGAGGATTTCCCAGACCTGCCGCATCTGCTCGTTGGAGTTCTCCTTGACCCGATGGAGCTCAGCCAGCGGGTCGACGACGAACAGGCCGATGCCGCGCTCCTTGATCGTACGCTTGATGCGAGCGATTTCGGGCGTGGCGCTAGCTTCGTCCTCATGCGCACCGCGGATAGCGATGGTCAGCGGCCGCTCGACACCGGAATCGATGTAGAGCATCGGCTTGCCTTCGAGCAGGAGGTCATCCCACGTCACGCGGAAGTACTGCATGATGGCAGCGATACGCCGGCGGAGCTCGTCTAGGTCGTCTTCCTGGTTCCAGTACCAGACCGGCGTCCGTTCGATCACCTTCCGGCCAATGATATCACTGCGCCCGGCGGCAACAGCAATCGCGGTCTGAAGGATGAATTGCGTCTTGCCCATGCCGCCCGGGGCGATGATCGCCGAGGTGAACCGGCGGCCGAAAGTGTTCCGCACGATCCACTGTCGCCGCGGTAGCGCAACCGGGTCGAAGGGCGTGAGAGGGGTGGCGGACGGCCAATCGGCTAAGGCTGACGTGGCCGATGGCTGCTCCAGTTCGATCACATCGAACTCAGCGGCCGGCGATGCGACGCCCGGCGCGTTCTGGCCGTGTCGATAGGCGTTTTCGACCTTCTTCTCCCAAAAATCGCGGCCCTGCGGCGGATGGCACTTGTTCAGGTCATGGTGCTCCAGCAGCAAGAGGACAGCTTCGCCCTCGGAGACGCCGAAATCTTTCACCCGGCAAGCAATACGGTACCCAGTATGATCGCCGTTTCCGCTGTCTGCGACGACCTCGGGCGCTTGGTTCTTGAGCCACTCCACCGCCCTTGCGATTGCCGCAGGTTCGTCGAGCTCGACCAGCGCCTGTTGAGTGTGGCTCGGAAGAGCTGCCACTCCGCATCGATCAGCGAGCCAGACAGGGATCGGCTTCAAAGCCCCGTCCGTCTCAACGAGATAAGAATTTGATCCTATATCAGAGCCTGGGCCGACGACATACCCGCCTTGGCTGCGGACATCCAAACCCTCGGCAATCGCGCTGACGCTGTTTCGGATCCGGTGATCTGGGCTCGCGTAATAGAGGTGCTTTCCTCCCGAGGCAGTTCGCACCATGAAGGTGCTGACGTCGAGATCCATGAACGTCACGAGGTCGTTCAGGCTCTGCTCGCCGAGGCGGCCGTCTTTCACGTCCACATCGAGAACCGTCAGGCCATTCCCGGTGGCGACGCCGATATTGTAAGGGACGAGCTCGCCGAATGGGTCGCTCCACATTGCCCGGACCCGGTCGGGATGGCTGCTGGCGGCATCCTGCCAGCCCTCATGTGCGGGCGTCTTGCCATCGACCTCCAGCGGGAAGACGCGAAACCCTCTCGCAGAGAGCCGGAGGGCCGACGCCAGCAGCCGATCGGCAATTGGTACGGATGAGGTATCCGGCTGCATGGTGGAGGCGATCCGCTCGGCGTGTGAAAATTGATGAATACACAATTGCACATTTCGCAATATCAATCTACTATGCCCGCTATGAATTCTCCCGATGATCGAGTTCAGCCCATGCAAAAGCCCGTTCCCTCAGACGAAGGCGGCCTGGAGGAGATTCGCCGGCAGGCCAAGGAAGCGCGCGAGGCACTCGACGCGTTCGATGCGACCGTGGAGGCGTTCTTACGAGCGTCAGAATCGCGGGTCGATTTCTTCGGAATGGCCGCTGCAGGCAGCGCGACCTTCGTTTTCGAGATGCGCAAGGGGCGAAACTTTCGCCGTAACAGGCTTAAGCGTGTGCTGGCGTTCATAGAGAATTTCGAAGGCAACGAGGGTCTGCGCCGTCGATCCGCGGGCCGTGGCGGTGCACCTGAAAGTGACGCGGCTCTGGTCGGAGCCAAGCGAAGTGGGGCAATTCGTGAAAGGTGAAATTCACCGCTCCTCTCTTCGCGAGTTCGGCTTGCCTGCGCGCGAGAGGCTTCAGCGTGATCTGACCATCGCAACGGTGGCGCGCCTTCTTGGCTTCCCCAGCGCTCGAGAGTTCGCGCCGCATCTTAACGATTATCTCGCGCGCGGCCTGCCAGCGCCCGATCCCATTACAGGGCGCGTCGATCCCGTCGGCTTCGAGCGTTGGCGCCGTCTTCGTGCGCCGCACCTGTTTCCCGAGCTCACCCCGCCGAGTGCAGCTCTCGACCCCAGGAAAGTATGGGCGGAGCGGAGGGGAGCATGGCGGGACGACGCGGCGTAAAGATCCCTTATTCCCGGGTGAAGAAGAACGGCCGCCGCTATTGGGAGCCGACGCCCGAAATGCAAAAGGCTGGCTTTCGGCCCAAACCCCTTGGCCTCGAAGGGCCTCAGTCTCGCGACGCCGCCCTGAGGCTGTTCCAGGCTTGGGAGACGCATCGGACGGGTAAGCCTGACCCCACCATCAAGGCGCAGGTTGGAAAGGGGCGTGAGGCCGCTGAGGTCGCTCGTGTTTGGCCGCGAAACTCAATCGGTGACGCCTACCAGCGGTTCATGCGCACGCCAGAGTGGGGAAAGCTTGCGCACTCGACTCGCAACCGGGACATCTTGCCGTCCTGGGCCTACATCCGCGACGCATGGGGCGCCACTGATCCCAACCTCATGACCCTAGACATCCTCTCAGAATGGCGAGAGGAGCTCAATGAGCGGCATGGAGCCGGTGTTGCGCACAAGGTCATCAAAGAGTGGCGTCGGCACTGGCGAGTGATGCTGGCCCTTAGGGTAGCGATCGGCGCTGACCCGTCCATAGGCATTCGGAACTCGGCTCCTCCGCCTCGCTGGCAGACGTGGCGGGAAGGCGAGGTCGTGCGTCTGGTGAAGGCGGCGATCAGGCGTAAGAGCCTGCGACTGGCCGTCACCATTGCCGCGATTTGGGACACGCAATTTCAGCCCGGCGACGTGCGCACCCTCAAGGCTCGCCACATGCGGATCGTCGGCACGAGCGGGGAGGTGATCTTCGACCGCACAGCCGACGGGCGCCAGAAGACCGGCAAGCCGGCGATAGGTACCCTGTCGAAGCGCTCCCGTCGCCTGCTCGAGGTTTACCTAGCCAAGATGCCAGCGTTGACTCCCGAGGCCTGGCTGCTTCCGCTATCCACGAAACGTGTGCCTGCCATTTCGGAGCTGACGCGTGAGTTCCGGGAGCTGTGCGAGGTCGTATTCCCCGGCGACGAGCGACAGCTTCGCGATATGAGGCGCTCGGGCTCGGTCGAGGCCTTCGCCGGCGGCGCCACGCCCGCGGATGTTGGGACGAAGATGGCCAACTCCATCGCGCAATCGAACAAGCTTTTCTCGACCTACAATCCTGTGGATTTGGCGAGCGTCAGGCGTGCCGATGAGGCCCGTCTGAAAGGCCGCAGAGCTCGCCGCGATGGAACGTGAAAAGAACGGAAGTTGGAATTCCAACCGCGTCAACAGCTAGGAAAGTTGGAATTGGCTGGAGGGCCATCCCTTAACGTCCTGAGCATGCTGGAGAATTTTGGAGCGGGTACCGGGAATCGAACCCGGGTATTCAGCTTGGAAGGCTGCTGCTCTACCATTGAGCTACACCCGCATCGGGCGCCAAATTCCCCATCGGACCCGCCAGTGTCAAGGGGGCGCGCTCGGGTTGTCCGCCGGATCTGGTCCCGGCGCGCGCTCCGTGCGGGCGCCGGGCTGTTCCGTGGGATTCAGAAGCCGAAGTTGAAACCGGCCTTGAGGATGTCTCCCGAGGTCCGGGCCCGCATGACCGCGTATTGCGTGGGGGCGAGCCCGGTATAGTCGAGCAAGTTCAGCTTCTGGTTGCCCAGGTCGTAATGCGTATAGTCCAGCCGCAGCGTCATGCCGGGCAGGATCGCGTATTCGACACCACCGCCCAAGGCCCAGCCGCTGGCCATACCGGAGCGCGAGC
This sequence comes from Allobosea sp. MMO-172, assembly GCF_037147855.1. Taxonomy (NCBI): domain Bacteria; kingdom Pseudomonadati; phylum Pseudomonadota; class Alphaproteobacteria; order Hyphomicrobiales; family Alloboseaceae; genus Allobosea; species Allobosea sp. MMO-172. The sequence continues at coordinate 38,848 of NZ_JBBCUM010000008.1, forward strand.
CCGCCGCGCCCGACACGGTCGCCGGAGTGTCGGGAGCGATGGAACCCTTCTGGTCGATCAGGCCATAGGCGTAGCCGCCGCTGCCATAGATCATGAAATCGCCGAGGACGAAGCCGGCGCGGGCGCGGACCGTTCCCAGCATCGAGAGCTCGTTCTGGGCGCGCGTCGTGAAGCGGGTGCCGGCGGGATTGGCAGCGCTCGTCTGGCTGCCGCCGAGGCGCGTCGCCGAGAGGTCGGTCTCGGCGCCGATGACGACCGCGCCGATCTGGTAGTTGAACCCGAACTGCCCGCCGCCGACCGCGCCGCTGCCATCGGTCGAGAGGCGGCCCGGCACCGCGGCCGGATCGATGGCGTAGGGCGCGAGAATCGTGATCGGCGTGGGGGTGCCGACCTGGATCGTCGGGCTGCCATAGGGGCCGGCGACGGTTGTCCGGCCGCTCTGGCGGCCGCCGCCGAGCGAGCCGCCGGCATAGAAGCCGGTCCAGCGCGGGCGTTCGGGCAGGAGCACGGGCATGTCCGGCGCCTGGGCCTGCGGGCCGGGCGGCGGGGGAGGCGGATTGTAGGGCGGCACGGTGGGGGACCGGGCCGGGGAGACGCCACGCGGCGTATAGTCGGCGCGGCGGGTGCGGGGTTGCTGGACCGCCGGGCAGACCGGGCAGGTCTGCGCGACCTGGACGCGGTTGCGGCTCGGCGCGGCGGCGGCCAGCCGCAGGGCCGCGGCGGTGTGCTCTGAGACCGGGTAGAGCCGGGCATAGAGCCTGAAGGATTCGGCGTCGCCGGCCAGCACCGCTTCGGCCCAGGCGCGCTCGTCGGTGCGCTGGGCCAGGATGCGGTTCAGGCGCAGCGCGGTCTGGTCCTCCGGGTTGATGGCCAGCGTATTGCCGTAGATGTCGCTGCGGTCCCAGGCGATGGCGGTGCGGGCGGCGTCGGCCGGCGACATGGCGCGCAGCGACGCCAGCGTCGGGCGCGCCGTTAGCGGCACGTTGCCGGCGGTGGCCGGCTGGGGCGCGGATGTACCGGCCGGGCGCTGGAAGAAGCTGAATTCGGTGATCAGCGAGGAGGTATCCCAGGGAATCTGGGTGCCGTTGGTGGAATCGTAGACGGCGAGGCGGATGCGCCGGAAGATCTGCTCGACGGCAAGGCCCGGCTCGCGCGCCTCGCGCAGGAAGGCCGTTGTGAAGGGGCTGTTGCTGCCCGTGCCGTCCGCCGCGGTGGAGCCCGGCGAGGTCGCGAAGGCGACGAAAGTGCCGCTGCCGGAATCGACGCGGGCGAGACCGGCCTCGTTGCTGATGCCCTCATTGGCGCCGTCGACGATCTGCAACGCGAGGCCGCGGGCGACCTGGCGGTTGGCGAAGGGGTTGTCGCGGCAGGCGTCGAGGATCGCGATCTTCGACTTCGCTCCGGCGCCGTCGAGGCGGCGCAGGATATCGCCGAGCGAGAGCGACTGGTCGGCGATGCTGCTCGCGATCTGCGGGCGGATATCGGTCGGCAGGATGTAGTTGGCGCCGTCGAGCTGCACGGCATGGCCGGCGTAATAGACCAGCGCCGTGGCGTCGGGGCCCCCGCGACGGACCTTGTCGACGAAGACGTCGAGTGCGCCGCGCAGTCCGGCGAGCGACATGTCGAGCGCCGGGGTGATGTCGAAGCCCGCTTCCTGCAGCATGGAGCGGGTGGCATTGGCGTCGTTCAGGGCATTGGGCAGCTTGGTGACATTGGCATAGGCACCGTTGCCGATGACGAAGGCGAAGCGCTTCTGGGCAAGGGCGGGCGTGGCGCCAAAGCTCAGTGCGGCGAAGGCCGCTGTCCACGCGACGATGAGATACGCATAGGCCCGGGCATGTATCCGCATGCTGCTTCCCCTGGGCGAGAAGAACGACTCGCTGGACCCTGTCTGAGGCCGGCGACTCGAATGGGCGTCCGCCATATGATGGAGGTTCCCAGAAAGCCGGCCGACGAAGCAACACCAAATCGCCACTGGAAAGCCTTGATCCAAAACGGGTTCCGGCGCGTTCTTTCTTCAGGTTTCGCTTGATGTTGCCGGCGCCGATCGCAGCGATTTCTCAGGCGTAATCTTGCGGGTGTGACTTAATTGTCCGGCCTCCCAGGGCTTGTTGCGGCAGCTGCGCGGGAGCAGGCTCAGGGCGGCGCTCCTTCAAATGAATGAAGCGCCGGGGCGGTGCTTCGGCTCGAATACCGGGATGAAGCCGGCGGTAGCGGTGATGACGAGCAACTCAGCCATCAATCCCTACGATGCCGTGGCCTATCCCGGCCATTCCTTCGCGCAGACCCATCCCTCGCGGCTCGCGACCATCGCCCATTTCCACGGCATGACTCCGGCCTTGCCGAGCGCGATGCGCGTGCTCGAACTGGGCTGCGGGCGCGGCGGCAACCTCATTCCGATGGCTGCGCAATATCCCGGCAGCCGCTTCCTTGGCATCGACCTCAGCGGCGACTCGATCCGGCAGGCCTCCGCCAATGCCGCCGAACTGGGTCTGGGCAATCTCGCCTTCGAGCAGCGCGATATCCTCGCGGTGGGGGAGGAGATCGACACCTTCGATTACATCACCGTCCACGGCGTCTATTCCTGGGTGCCGGACGTGGTGCGCGAGCGCATCATCGCGCTGTTCGGGCGATTGCTGGCGCCTCATGGCGTCGCCTATGTCAGTTACAACGCCTTGCCCGGCTGCCGTCTGCGGGATCTCGCGCGCGACGTCATGCTCTTCGCGGTCAAGGACATCGAGGACCCGCGTGAGCGGGTGAAGGTCGCCCGCGCCGCCCTGAAGGAGATCGCCGAAGCGAGCGATCCCGACAGCTTCCATGGCGCGGCGCTGCGGCAGCGCCTGAAGCAGATCGACGAACTACCCGACAATGTCCTCTATCACGACGACCTCAATCCCGGCGCGCGGGCCTTCGCGCTGCACGAGGTGCTGGCGGTCGCGGAGCGGAACGGCCTGCAGTTCCTGGCCGAGGCCTCGTTCCCGAACCTCTATGGAGCCGCCAAGGGGCCGGCCCAGCAGATGCTCGAAAAACTGCCGCTGGAGCAGATGGCCTTGCGCGAGCAGATTCTCGACCTGCTGATCGGCCGGGCCTTTCGCGAGACGCTGCTGTGCCGGGCCGATGTCGCGCTCAGCCGCGGCGTCCGGCCGGGCTCGCTGAGGCCGTATCATCTTGCCGCCAATGCGCGGCAGGCGCCGGCCAAGGAGGACGAGAAGCCCGGCGTCCAGCGCTTCAGCTTCGACGAGGGCGTGCAGCTCGCGGTCGACCTGCCGCTGTGCAAGGCGGCGCTGGGAATTCTCAGCACGATCTGGCCGGCGAGCATCGCCTGGGACGAGCTGGTCGAGCGCTCCTGCCGTGCGGTGGCCGATGAACTGGGGCCCGACCGGGCGCATGAGATCGCGCGGCTGGACGAAGCCCTGATCGCGATCTTCAAGGCGGGGTTGCTCGACATCCGGCTGGAGGCGCCGCCCTTGACGACGGCGATCAGCGAGAAGCCGGCCGCCAGCGAGATCGCGCGCTGGCAGGCCTTGAGCTCCGCCGAGGTCACCGATCTGCGCCACCGCACCGTGCAGCTGGATGGCGTCGTCGTGCGCAAATTCGTCAGCCTGCTCGACGGCTCGCGCGACCAGCACATGCTGCTCGATGCGATGAACGCTTTCCTCGACGAGACCCGAAGCTCCGGCATCACGATCCCCGGCCTGCCGGAGCGGGCGACGGCGGAGGAGGTGGCGATGCATCTGAAGGATGTCGCACGCCTCGGGTTGCTGCGGGCGTGACGATTGTGAAGCGCCCGTGCCGGGCGTAACCTTGCGGCAGGGGGCGATGGAGCGCGGGCCAGCGGAATGAGCGAGCGCTTCCGGCAATTTCAGGCGCTGTTTCCGGAGGAGGATTGCCTCGCCGCGCTGATGCGCCTGCGCCATGGCGGGGCGAGCATGACATGCCCCGCCTGCGGCCGGCCGGCGCGGTTCGAGCCACGCCCGAAACTGCGCGGCTTCGCCTGCCAGCATTGCAACTACATGATCCATCCGGCCGCGGGGACTCCGCTGGAAAGCCGGCGCACGCCGCTGCAGCTCTGGTTCTATGCGCTGAAGACGGTGTCCGAGCAGCCCGGCAAGGCGGCTGTCGGCACGATCGCGCGCGAGGCAAGCGTGCCGCAGGTCATGGCGCAGCGGTTGGTGGACGATCTCGCGGCGCTTGCCGGGCGGGGCGATGCCGGCTGGCTGGAAAAGCTGCGCAGCCTCGTGACCGGGAAGCCGGAAATGGCCGCGGCGCCGGTCGCTGCTGTCTCGTCGCCCGCGCGTCCATCATCCGCTCCGACCCCACCCGCTGCGGCTCCCGTGCGGCGGGAAGTAGCGGAACCGCCACGACCGGCTCCGACGCGGCCAGCTGTGGCCGCTCCGGCTCCGCCACAGGCTCCACGGCCGATAGCTGCTCCTCCGGCCGCCCCACGAACGGCCCCCGCCGAGCCTGCCGACATCGCGGAGGCGAGCGATGCACGCGCGAAGAAGGCGTCGTCAGGCGGCAAGGCGATCGCGGCCGTTGCAGCCGGTGTCGCCTGCGTGGCCGCTGCCGTGCTCGGTCTGGCCTATGCACGGCTCCAGCAGCAGGAGCGGCCGGAGCCGGAGCGTGGCGTCGAGATCGCGGCCGTCGAAGCCCCGGCGCTGAAGGATGCGCCAGCACGGCCCTCGCTGATCCTGTCCTCGGTCGAGCAGGACCTGGAGGGGGCGCGGCAGGCGGCCCAGTTCGCCCTCGACAACGATCCCTCGCTGGCGGCGATCAAGCCGCAGGAGGAGGCGCCGACCCAGCAGGTGCCGGTCAACCAGTTGCAATTGCCGTCCAATATTCTGCTGGTGCCGCCGAAGATGCAGGGCGGGCCGCCGCCCGGGCCGGTTTCGTCCAGCGGCGCGCCGCAGCCGCCGCCCCAGATATCCAGCGGCGATCCCGATCAGGTTCTGACCTTCGGGCCGATCAAGATCCGCCGCCACCTCGTCGATACCATCGTGCGCGCCAGCAAGGTCGTCGGCGCCGACCCGACCTTGCTGATGGCCGTCGCCGACAAGGAATCCTCGTTCTCGACGGCGGTGAAGGCGCAGACCTCCTCGGCGACCGGGCTCTACCAGTTCATCGAGCAGACCTGGCTCGGCGTGATCTACGAGTTCGGCGCGAAGCACGGGCTTGCCGCCGATGCGAAGCTGATCGGCCGGTCGGGCCGGCAATTCGTCGTCGGCGATGCCGCCCAGCGCCAGCGCATCCTCGACATGCGGCGCGAGCCCTATATCTCGGCGCTGCTGGCGGCCGAGATGCTGAAGCGCGATACGCTCCGGCTGGAGCGGGCGCTGGGGCGCCATCTCACCGGCGGCGAGATCTACCTGATCCATTTCCTCGGGCCGGACGCGGCGCAGACCTTCATTGAGACCATGGAGGAAACGCCCGGCGTCAAGGCGGCCGAGCTCCTTCCGAGGCCGGCCCAGGCCAACCGGCCGATCTTCTATGCCGATGCCGGGGGCGAGACCAAGGTGCTCACGGTCTCCGAGGTCCACAAGAAGTTCAACGAGATGATCAAGGTCAGGCTCGACCGCTACAGCGCGGTCCGGCCGGGGCAGGGGCCGGGCATCGCCCGGCCGCAGCCGAAGAAGTGACGTTCCGCCGCAGCATGCGGCCATCCGCTCCCAGCGAGCCTCGAAAGGAGACGATCCATGCCGGCCAACCGTTTCGAACAGGTCGACGAGCCGCCGACCGATGCGATCACGCTCAAGCTGTCGGAGCGCGGTGGCGAAGCCTTCGGGCATGTGCTCTGCCCGGCCGATCTCGCCGGCGGGCATCTGGTCAACGATTTCGTCAGCGACGAGCTGGCCGCGAAGGAGGCCTTCCGCACCGCGATCCGGCTCGCCAACGAGATCCGGGCGCCGATCGTGGTCGAGGACAAGGCCGGCGTCTGGCAGGAGGAATGGGGCGTATTGTATCGCGAGGATTGAGGCGGACTGCCAAACGCCGTCATGCTCGGGCTCGACCCGAGCATCTCCTCCGTCCGTTGTCATTCCGGGGCGTGCCGCAGGCGCGAACCCGGAACCCACGACTGGGTTGAACCGCCTATCCCGATTTTGGATACCTCACCCAGTCGTGGGTTCCGGGTTCTTCGCTGCGCGAAGCCCCGGAATGACAAGGGTGGTGCTGCAAGCCATTGCAGCCAAGTGTGTTAGCGCCCGCTGATGCCTCACTCGATGCGGAAATACTTGATCCCCAGCCCCAGCTTGCCGTTCTGGCGAGCGAGGTCGAGTTTGAGATTGGCGAAGAACTCGCTCGCGGGCGAGGGATTGGGGCCTGAGAGCGCCGGCAGCGGCTCCTTGGTGACGAGCGCGAGCACGGTCTGCGGACGCGCCGCGCCGCCGGTCGACTCAAGCTTGAGGTTGAAGGTCACCTTGTTGCCCTCGCGCTTCATGAAGTTCGCGAGATTGTAGACGAGGCCGTCGTCGCCGATCAGCACGACGTCGAGATTCTGGCCGCCGCCGGCCTCGACCGAGCCGTTGAGGATGTCGCCGCTCTTCATGGCGAAGGAGCCGATCTGGACACGCGGGCTGCGGTCGATGCCGACACCGGGCCGGCGCAGGAAATCGACCATGGGGCATTGCGCCTCGGTCATCGGCCGCAGGCTGATCTGCGCCTCGAAGCCCTGCGCGGCCTTGAAGGCGCTGTCGAAGGTGACGAAGGGCGCCGACGCGTTGCCGAATCCTTCCAGCGTCGCCTTGCGGTCGCCGATCTCCAGCGGCCAGAGGAAGAAGCAGGAGCCGCCGTCATAATCGCGGACATAGCGCTCGATGCGCTCGGCCGGGGTACGCGGCTCGGGCTCCGGCACCATCGCCGCGACCTGCGGAGGCGCGACGCTTTGGCTGGCCGGAGGCGTCGGGATAACGACGGCGACGGGCGGCGGTTCGGGCGGCTTCACCTCGACGGCCGGGGGCGGCTTGGAGGGTTCGGGGGCAGGCGGACGGGCCGGGGCCTGCTGAGGCGGCTCGACATTGACCGCGACCTGCGAGCCTGATGTCGGCCGCTGCGGCCGTGAAGGCTGCTGCCCCGCTTGCGATGGCGTGGCCGGAGGTTGCGCAGCCGGCGGCGGCGAGGGCGGGTTCTGCGAGGCGGCAGGCTTCTCGGTCGCCGGAGGCACGGATGCCGGTGGCTGTGCCGGCGCTTCGGCCTGCGCAGCCGGCGGGCTTGTCGTGGGTGATTGCGCCGCGGGAGCCTCGGTCAGGGCGGGCGGCGCGTTCGCCGTCGGCGCGCCGGCCGAGGGCTGCTCCGAGAGCGGCGGCGGATCGTTGGTTGCGACCCGGGCCGGTTGTCCCCCGCCCATCGTCGTCCAGGCATAGTAGCCACCGCCGGCGAGCAGCGCGAGCGCGGCGATGCCGGCGACGAGCGGCAGGGGCGAGCGGCCCGATTTTTCCGGGGCGGCCTTGCCGCTCGTCGCCTTCGCGGCGGCCTTCTTGCCTGCAGCGGGGGCCTGCCAGGTCGCGACCTCGGCCATGTCGGCGGGGCGGTCCTTCGGGTCGGGCGCGAGCATGCGGGCCAGCAGCGGGCGCACGCGCGCGTCGACGCCGGAGAGATCGGGCAGGCGGCGGCGCTTGTCGATGATGTCGACCTGGGAACCGCCCATGTCGATGGCGCGCCCGGTCAGGGCCTGCGCCAGCACCAACGCGAAGGAATACATGTCCGAGCGGCCGGAGACTTCGCCGCCATAGAGGCCGAGCTGTTCGGGCGAGACATAGTTGTACTTTCCGGCGAAGCCGGAGCCGATCACCGTGCCTTCGCCGAGGATGCTGGAGCGGGCGATGCCGAAGTCGATGATCTTGGCGCGGGAGGGATCGCCGCCCGGCAGGATGATGTTGTCGGGCGAGATGTCGCGATGGATGATGCCGAGCCGGTGCGCGGCATGCAGGCCCGGCGCCACGCGCTGGCGCAGGATATCGGCTTCCTCAACGCTGAGCGGCCCCTGCTGGATGCGCTCGGAGAGCGGCTGGCCGTCGACGAACTCCATCGCGAGATAGGGGGTCTCGCTCACCGGATCGATGGCGAAGACGTAGTAGCGGACGATGGCCTCGTTATAGAGGTTGTGCAGGGCGGCCGCCTCGCGCCGGAACAGGGCGAGCACGGCGTCGTCGCGCGCCATGTCGGGGCGGATCATCTTGATCGCCACGGCGTCGCCGGTCTGGATAGCGCGGCCCTTGTAGACCTCGCCCATGCCGCCGACGGCGATCAGGCTCTCGATCTCGTAGATGCCGTTGAGCTTCGTGCCGATGCGGGCATTGGCGCGGGGTGCGAAGACGGTGCGCTCGGAGTCGTCGCTCATGGCGTTGTGCTCCCTGGCGTCGTGCCCCCCCGCACCGATCGGTTCGGCATCCAGCGTGTCCTTTCGCTCGTCCCCTGTCGATAGCGCACGATCACGACGGTGACATTGTCGCGCGCGCCACGCTCCAGCGTCAGCGCCAGCAGGGCGTCGCAGGCGGCCTGCGCGCTGCCGGCCTGGACGGCGGTCAGGATTTCCGCATCAGTGACATGCTCGGTCAGCCCGTCCGAGCAGAGCAGGAAGGTGTCACCATCGGCGATCTCGCCGTTCTCAAGATCGAGTTCGGGCGTTTCGTGGACGCCGATCGCATGGGTGATGACGTGCCGGCGCGGCGAGCGCCTGGCCTCCTCGGCGGTGAGCAGGCCGCGATCGACCATGTCCTGAACCTCGGTATGGTCGCGCGAGACCTGTGCGATGATGCCGCCGCGGATCAGGTAGATGCGGCTGTCGCCGGACCAGAGGCAGGCGAAATGGCGTTGGTGGATCAGGAGGCAGACCAGCGTCGCGCCCATGGTGGCGCCGCGCCGGTCGATCTCGGCGCGCAGGTCGTCATTGGCCTTGAGCACGCCGGCTTCCAGCATGGCGAGCAGATCCGGCGCGGACCCGGCGGCGCCGACCGCCTCCAGCGCCGCGACCACGGTCGCGCTGGCGAGCGCGCCGTTCTCATGCCCGCCCATGCCATCGGCGACGGCCCAGAGGCCGATCTCCGGCCGCAGGATGAAATTGTCCTCGTTGGCGGTGCGGACCTTGCCGGTATGGCTGATGCAGCCGGTCTCGAAATCGGGGTTCCGGCGCGGGGCGTCGTTCATGGCATCGCCCTCATGACCCGGCGCGCTCGGGCGCGAGATGGCCGTCGAAACGGCCGGTGAGCAGGCCGGCGAAGAGATAGGGATCGGGCAAGGCGTGGCCGGTCAGGGCCAGCGGTTCGAAATTCGGGCCGCCGACCGTCCAGAGATAGCATGCATGGGCATAGGCGCGGGCATGATCCTCGACGCGCAGGGCCGCCAGCCGCTCCGGGAAACCGGAAGCGATCGCTGCGCTGACGATGGTGCCGTCGGCGAGGCGGACCATGTCCTGCGGCGGCGCGGCGAGGAGATGGTCGTTGGGGACGGGCAGGGCGGCGAGGCGCTGCACTACCGCCTCGTAGCTCGCCTGCGGTTCCAGCGCGTGGAGCAGGAAATCCTCGATCGCCTCGAACCATTGATCCTGTGGGTCGAGTTCGGGCGGCGGGATCGCGGCGCCCGGGCTCGCGGCGGCGAAGACCGTCAGCGGGAAATAGCGGCCGACGCCGTCGACCGAAGGCATGAAGGCGCCGGCGACCGTCTGCCCGCCATGGGCGCCGCCCAGCCAGAAGCGCCAGATCGGGGCGTTGAGATAGGCTTCCTGCCAGCGGTTGCCGAGTTCGAGCCGGCTCGCGGTCAGGCCGCCCTGCAGCCATTTCTCGTAAGTTCCGAGGAAGCCGGAGGGAGCGTTCAGCGCGATGAAGTCGCGCTTGGCCGGCAGCTTGCCGAAGAGGCCGCAGCTCAAGGCTCAGATCCCGGTGGGGCAGCGGATTTCCCGCAGCGCTGGCAGGATCAGCGGGTTCTTGAGCGAGCCGACGCCGAAGGAATAGCCGACCTGCCGGCCGCCGGCATTCAGGTTGAAGCCGACATTGTCGCCCTGTTTCAGCACCGAGCCGGCATCGAGCAGGCGGAAGAAAGACCAGGTGCCGTCCTTCTCGAAAAGCTTCGCTTCGCCGCCCTGCGCGCCGCCACCCTGCTGGCCCGAGGAGAAGAAGCCGCCGCTGAACATGCCGCCGGACGCGTTGCCGCCGCCCCCGCCCAGCGTCAGCGTCACCGCCGTCTTGCCGACGCCGCCGCCCGGCCACATCACCGGGGTCGGCGTGTTGACGCCCTGCTGGCTCGTCACGGTGAAGCCGTTGATCTCCAGCTTGGCATTGGCGGCATCGGCCGAGAGCGCGGTCGGCGTCACCACCATCTGGAAGGAGGGCAGGTTGCCGCCGGTCGGGAAGAAGGCTTCCTTGATCTCGCTGGCGCGCTGGAATTCGCGCAGCGTCGTCGGCGAGAGCGCGCGGGCGACGCGGCTGTCGACGCGCCAGTTCCATTGTGGCTTCGAGGTATCGACGAAGGGCTCCAGCCGCTCCTTGTAGAACTTGTCCATGATCTGGCCGGGCGCGAAGAGCCGGGCGAAATCGGCGAGCGGCACGTCCCGCGTGCTCGCCTTGGTGAAGGGGTAGCGGTTGTTCATCACCTCGGTGCAGACGCGGGTGACCTGTTCGGCCAGCGCCTGCCGCAGCAAGGCAACGGTCGCGCCGGTGGCATCGCCCTCGAAGTCGTTGACCGCCTGGATCACCATGCCGTCGAAGGGGGCGGGATAGCGCGAGGAATTGGCGCGCAAGGTTGCGATCAGCGGCACGAGCGCGGCATTCGCGGCAGCCGACTGCGCCGGGTTGGTCGCGGCGGTCGCGAGGTTCTGGTTGATCTCCGAGAAGGTCTGCAGGAGCTGGTCCACGGGCCGGCGGCCGAGATCGCCATCGACGAGGACGTGGAAGGGCTTGAACTGGCTCTCGATATCCGCGCCGAGCGCAGTATCAGCCCCGCCGCCCGCCAGCACGCGGTCGACGCCGGGCGCCGCCAGCGGCAGGTTGGTGCCGAGGCGGCTCAAGGCGTTGCTGGCGCGCTGGGCCAGCGTATCGGCGGCGGCCTGGGCCGCAGCCTGCGCGACGGCCTTCTTGGCGTTGGGACGCTCCTTGGTGAGCTGCGTCTCGTCGCGCAGAGCCTCCAGCACCTGCTTGAAGGGCGAGGTCGCGGCCGAGATGGCGCTGAGCGCGACATAGCGCGGCTTGTCGGCATTGAGCGGCCTGAGCTTCAGGCGCTTCAGCATGCGCTGCCAGCTCGCGGCATAGTCGCGGCTGTAGAGCTTCATCAGGTCGGGGAAGAGCGTGGCGTATTGGGCGGTGATCGCCTGCTGGTCGAGGTTTTCGCCGAGCACCCAGCGCTCGCGCTCGATCTGGTCGCCGATATCGCCGAGCTTGGCGATGAAGGCGTTCTGGAAGCCGTCATAGGTGTAGAAATAGGGCACGCGGATCTGGTCGAGATCCTCGCCGGTGACGCCTTCGAAGACGAGACGCACATCCGAGCCGCCGCGCTGCGAGACGACCCAGTCCTTCTGGCTCTCGCTGCGGGACTGGGTGCGCAGGAGCTCATAGGCGCGCTCGGCGATGCTCAGGCGGCGCAGCGTGCGCTGGCTCTGCTCGATCAGCGACTGGTTGAGCTTGACGATCGGCTCGCCCGTGCCCTCGTCGAGATCGAGCATGGCAGCGAGATGTTCCTCCAGCGCCTCGCGGCCCTTGGCATTGGCCGGGCCGGGGAAGAGGTTCTCGGCCCAGTCGAGCCGCATCCAGGACGTCACGAGCTCGCGGTCCATCTTCGCCTGCCCGCCGACCATCATGTAGACCTTCAGCGCCTCGTAGACGAAGCCGGGATTGTTGGCGTTGGCTTCGAGCTGCTCCTCCAGCCGGAAGATGATGCGCGAGCGCAGCATGCGCTCCAGCGCCTGCTGATAGGTGATCTCGGTCGCGTTCTGCAGGCGGTCGCGCTGGCTCAGGCCGAAGGTGGCGAGCGTCGGCGTCGGCTCGGCCTTCGTCGCATAGCCCGCCGGCATGTTCCGCAACTTGTGCAGCAGCGGCAGGATGCGGCTGAAATTGCGGTCCGAGATCGTGGTTTCCTGCAACACGGGCGCTGCGGCGCTGCGATAATCCGAGAGGCCGTAATTGGTCGCGGTGATCAGGTCGCTGTTGCGCGAGAAGCTCGTCCACCAGAGGCCGAGCGCGGCCAGCGACAAGAGCGCGACCGTGGCGAAGCCGGCGATGCGCAGCGCTGTGGTTCGACGGGCGGCGCCGAGATCGGTCGAGACCCAGCCGGATTCGCCGATCACGACCTTCTGGATCAGCTCGGTCAGGAAGTAGCTCTTGCCCTTGCCGGAGAAGGAGGCTGCGCCGGCATGATCCGAGCCGAAATTGCGCGAGAGCGCGCCGATCAATTGATCGATCGGGGTGCCTTCCTGCGTGCCCGAAGTGAAATAGAAGCCACGCAAGGTCGCATTGGCGTGGTAGCGCGTCGGCTCGAAGACGCGGGTGAGGAAATCGACGATCCCGCGCTTCAGCGTCGCCATCTGGCTCGGGAAGCCGAAGATCTGGGCGCGCGCGGTCGGGTTGTGCTCGTCCTGCAGGCGGTCGGGCAGGCGCTCGTTCAGCCGCTCGATCAGCGCGTCATATTCCGGCGGCACGTCGCCGATCATGTTGCGGGTCTTGTCGGCGGTCTGGAAGGTATGGCCCCAGACCATGCGCCGCTGCGGCTCGGTCAACTGGCCGAAGAACTCGTTGAAGCCGGCGATCAGGTCCGCCTTGGTGAAGACTGCATAGACCGGGAAATCGACTTTCAGGCGCTCATGCAGTTCGAGCAGGCGGGCGCGGATCGCGTCGGCATGGGCGGCGATCTCCTCGGGCGAGGACGTCAGCAGATCCTCGACGCTGATCGCGACGAGCACGCCGTTGATGGGTTGGCGCGGGCGGTTGGTCTTGAGCAGGTCGAGGAACGAAAACCAGCTCGACTTCTCGGCCCTGGTGTCGGTGTCCTGCGTCGTATAGCGACCGGCGGTATCGATCAGCACCGCATCCTCGGCGAACCACCAGTCGCAATAGCGCGTGCCGCCGGAACCGGCGACGGCGGCCGGCGTCGTGCCGCGCGCGAGCGGGAATTTCAGGCCGGAATTGACCAGTGCCGTGGTCTTGCCGGCGCCGGGCGGGCCGATGATCACGTACCAGGGCAGGTCGTAGAGATAATCGCCACCCTTGCCCCGCGCGCTTTTCAGCGTCGCGAGCGCATCCTTCATCGCGCTGGAGAGGGCGGCGCCATCGCCGGTCGATTCTTCCTTTTGCAGCGCCTCGGTCAGCGCGGCGGTCGCCTTGCGGCGGCGGATGACGATGAGGGCGATCCAGGCGAGGGCGCCCACCAAAAGAAGCACGGCGACGGTTAAGCGCACCCAGAAGGATTCGAGCGGCCGGACCTCGCCAAACGCGACGAAGGGGCCGCCGAACCAGAACAGCGCGGCGAGCGCGAGCGTGCCGACCAGGATGGCCACGATACGGAGCCAGGTGGCGAGATTCATAAGATCGCCCTCCTAGTTCTGACGCTGGATCAGGATTTCGACGCGCCGGTTCTGGGCGCGGCCGTCGGCGGTGGTGTTGGGCGCGATCGGCGTGTCGGCGCCCTTGCCCTCGAAGCTGATCCGGTCCGGCTTGCTGAGCTTGGCCCTCAGCCCGTCGCCGACCGCCTTGGCGCGGGCCTGCGAGAGCTCGACATTGGAGGGGAAGCGGGCGGTGCGGATCGGCACGTTGTCGGTATGGCCGACGACCTTGATGGCGCCGCCCTCCTGCTCCAGCACGGCGGCGATGCGCTCGATCAGGGGCTGGAACTCGGCGCGCACGGCGGCTTGCCCCGGCTCGAACAGGGTGATGCCGACGAGGCGGACGATGACGACGTTCGGCGTTACCAGGCAGACGATCGGTGGCTGCACGGCGGCGCAGACCTTGGGCGGCTGCGGCGGAGGCGGGGGAGGCGGCGGCGGGGCCGAGAAGACCTTGCGCATGATGCCGATCTCGCCCTTGGGATGGACCGAGAGCAGGGCGGTCGAGGCCGCCTCGGCATTGCCGGCGAGCAGCGCGCGGAAGACGAAATAGACGCCGAGCAAGGCGACGGCGGCGATCGCCGCCACCGACCAGACCGGCACCTTGAACCCGGCGACTGCCTGCGCGATCGCCTGTCCGCGCCAGCGCGGCGACAATTCGGGATCGGGCTGCTTCACCCGGCGCAGCGTCTCGAACAGGTTGCGCTGGATCATCTGGAGATTGTTGGCGCCGCCGGCAGAGGTCCGGTGGATGCCCTGGAAGCCGAGTGCCAGGCAGGCATGCATCAATTCGAGCAGGTCGTAATTGACCGATGGGTCGGCCTTGGCCTTGTCGAGCATTTCGAAGAAGCGCACGCCGCCGATGCGTTCGCCGAAGAAGCGCGAGAGCATGCTGTATTGCGTCCAGACATGGCGGTCGTCGCCGGGAATGTTCTGGACGATGTCGTCAGCCGTGGCGGCGATGACGTATTTCGCGGTCTGCGCCGTATCGGCCGAGACGCCGGCAGCGCGGACCTCATGCTCGAAGGCCTCGATCGTCTCGCCGACCTGCCCGAGGAGCTGGGCGAAGGGCGCGTTGGAGAGATTGGCGCGCATCCGCCCGAGCAGGAGCAGGAGCGGGCCGGCCGCGCGCAGCAGCGGGTTGGCATTGGGTGTCAGCAACTGGTCGCGGCGCGGCAGGGCTTGGCCGCCTCCCGAAGGCGGCGGAGCCTGCTGGCGCTGCGGGATCGGCGCAGCTTGAGACATCCATTCGTCGCCGGTGCCGGGCACGCCGGGCGAGGGCACTTGAGGAGGCTGATAGGGCTGGGGTGTCTGCGGCGCGCTTGGGGCCGGCGTGGCGGGAGCGGGCGGCAGGGGCGCGCGGCGCCCGCCGGGGTTCGGCCTGATGATCGTCCGCTCCGAGCGGCCGAACGGATCTGAGGGCGAACCCGGATCGCTCATCGCCTGCCCTCCAGAACGGCCCAGAACTCGAGTTCGAGATCGGGCCAGTCACCGGAAAAATGCATGCCGATCGAACTCGCCGTCGAGAATTCCGGCCAGAGCGGCGAGGTGCGGTCGAGATAGAAGTATACATGATCCGTGAGCGCGCGGATCTGGGGCGGCGGCGTCGGCAGGTGGACGAGATTGATGCCCGGCAGATGGGCATGCACGATCTCGTTCATCTTGGTGTTGGGGCCGACCTTGAAGAGCTGGGGGAACTGCGCCTGGATCTCGGTCAATGGCCGGCGCGCCGCCACTTCCAGCACCAGCGTGGCGTTGCGCACGAGGCTGCGGTCGCGGATCGTCGACATGAAGGCGTTCTGCGCCCGCTCGACGATCTCCAGCCGGATCGCCCGGCGGCCGAGATTGGCCGAGAGGAAGTCCTGGATGTCGCGCACGACCGGTGCGAAGCAGTTCTCCAGGTCGTCATGGTCATAGGCCGGATAGTCGCGGGCGCGGCGCTCGGCCGTGGTGAAGGTCGCCAGCTCGCCGGCGAGCGCGACGAAGGTCGAGAACAGCCGCTCGGGATGAACGAAGCGCGACCGGCGCATGTGCTTGAGCACAGGGATGTTGCGGTTGAGGAGCTGGAGCACGAAATAATCGGCGCTCTGCAGGCCGCCGCCCGCCGTCGGATCGGCGGCATAGCGGGCGA
This sequence comes from Allobosea sp. MMO-172, assembly GCF_037147855.1. Classification (NCBI taxonomy): domain Bacteria; kingdom Pseudomonadati; phylum Pseudomonadota; class Alphaproteobacteria; order Hyphomicrobiales; family Alloboseaceae; genus Allobosea; species Allobosea sp. MMO-172. The sequence continues at coordinate 54,498 of NZ_JBBCUM010000008.1, forward strand.
GTTCCTCCAGCTTGTTGTCGATCCAGCCGATGACGCGGTCGAGCCAGCCCTCGATCACCGGATAGGCCGAGCAGACCAGCACCGGCGGGGCGAATTTCTCGTCGAAGAGGATGGCGCGGTCGCGCACTTCGAGGATGCGACCGAGAGCGAGCCCGACATAGCCGGCCTTCGAGGTCTTGCGCAGCTCCAGCGTCAGGCGCGGATGGGCGACGTCGATCTCTTCTTCCGTCCGCAGCGAGGCGGTGGAATCGATCAGCATCTCGGTCGCCGGGACATAGCGGCTGGCCGAGCCGTTCAGCGTGTCCTCGACCTCCCGCGTATTGGCGGCGGCGAGCGGCAGCGAGAGCCAGACGATCTGGCCGGCAGCGTTCTCCGGCACCTCGATCGCGGCGGGTAATGGACTGTTATCGGGCAGCGCGAAGGGCGTGCCGTCCGGCATCACGCCGGCGGCGCGGCGCAGGCCGATGCGGCTCTGCTGGGCGAGGTCGCGGTCGATCTCCAGCACCGAGAAGCCCCATGGATAGGGCGTGACGTTCCTGACGCGGCTTTCCAGCAGGTTTTCGAGGTAGCGGTCGCTCTGCTGGAAGTGGTGCGGCCTGAGAAACAGTCCTTCCGACCAGACGACCTTGCTGTACCACGACATTCCGGTCTCGCTCACTCGAAGGCAGGCTCGGCGAGCTTATACGGGTCCTGCCCAAGCGTCACCAAACGAATGCTAGCGCGTCGTTCGGGCACCGCCGTCATTGACTTGAAGGATGCGGGGGCGCGAATTTCGCGGCAGTCCTCGGAAGAACGAATCCGTTCGAGCAGGAGGCCTGCATGCCCAAGGGACCGGCCGCACGCATCATGGATCAGGTGCTGCACCCGCTGCCGGGCATGCTCATGCCCGGACCAGGCAGTATGAACGTGATCATCGGCGGGAAGCCCGCCTGGCGCGGCGTGCCGGCTGCAGCCGCCGCGGCGCTCCAGGCGGCGAAGCAGGTCTCCGACGCGGCCTTGCAGGTGGCGGCAGGGGCTACGCTGGCCGCGGCCGGAACGCCCGGCGCGCCTGCTGCCAAGGCGGCGGAGGAAGCAGCCAAGACGGCGGCGCTCTCGGCCATGAGCTCCGCGATCACCAGCGGAGCGGGGGGCGCCGACATCCATAACTGCCTGACGCTGATGCCGCCGCAGCCGCATGGGCCGGGCGTGGTCATCGACGGCTCGCAGACCGTGCTGATCAACAACCTGCCGGCCTGCCGGGTGGGCGATACGATCCTGGAGGCGCTCGGCCCGCCCAACAAGATCATGATGGGCCTGCCAGCCGTGATCATCGGCGGCTGATGTCAGATTGATTCAAGGCAGCGGTGGAAGCCGTTGAAACGGAATCGTTTTCTCGCTGCGAGGTGCGATGGCGAAGAGCAGGCGGACGGTCCCGGACCGGGCGGAGGCGAAGCTGGAACGCTTCCGCCACAAGACGGTGCAGCGCCTGTCCTCGGACCAGCGCCGGGCGAAGAACCATGGGCTCGCGCGCAACGGGCGCGTCGCCGAGACGCTCTGCTTCATGGCGCTGATCCGCGATCCCGCGCGACGCAAGCGCCCGATCTTGCCGGTGCCGAACGTGAGCTGCACCGCGGCGGTGCGCCAGTTCTTCCGAGCCGACGATGGCGAGCAGGCGGCGCATCTCCTGCCCGGCCAGATCTCGATCGACGGCGCCTTTCCCTGGCTGTTTCTGGCAGGACCGGCGGCGCGGCAGCTGGAAAACCTCTTCGCCTATGTCGAGCCGCTGCGGGCCGACTACAACAAGGCCGATTCCGCTGCCGAGGCGAATGGCCTGACCGATGCCTTTGCCGATGCCTGCCGGCAGGTTCTTACGGCCAAGGGCGACGCTGCCGCCGATATCGTCGCGGCTTATGAGCAGGTCTGGATTCCGGGCGCGCTTGCCGCCTTTGCTGCGGCCGAGGCGCAGAAGCGCAGCAAGCCGACCCCGCCGCCGATCGAGCGCGGTGTCGGCCTGGAATACGGCATGATCCTGAATTTCGAGGAGCGCATGGCCGCCTTCGAGGACGACTCGATCTGGGCGACCTACGAGCAGCTCAGCATCCTCGGCTACTACAAGGCGGCGATGGACGAGCCGCCGCGCCAGCTCAAGCTGCAGGCGATCCGCGAGATCCTGGCGCTGCCGCCGGCTTGACCGGGCGCGGTTGGCGGGCGAAGCGGGCTCGTTCCCTTTTCCCGCGACAGGACGCAAGACCATGACCATCGAACGTATCGGCCTCGCCGCCCGCTACTGCGACGCTGCCATCTTCAACGGCATCATCTTCCTCGCCGGCCATGTCGCCGAGAAGACCGAAGGCGCTTCGCTGACCGAGCAGACCGAGGAAGTGCTCGCGCTGCTTGAGGATACGCTGGCGCAGGCCGGCAGCCGCAAGGAGCGCATCCTCAGCGTCCAGATATTCCTCACCGATATCAGCAAGATCGGAGAGATGAACGCGGTCTGGGACAAGTGGGTGGCGAAAGGTCATTCGCCTGCCCGCGCGACCGTCGAGGCGAAGCTGGCCTCACCCGGCTACGCCATCGAGATCACTGCGGTCGCGGCGAAGGGTTGAGCCCAGCCCGCCCGACGCTGATCCAGCGATGTCATCCCGGGCGAAGCGAAGCGCAGACCCGGGATCCATTCCGGAACGGTTCAGGCACGGATCCCGGATCGGCGCGGCTTTGCCGCTTGTCCGGGATGACATCCGGGGAGGAGAGAGCGGCTACTTCCCGCCGCGGTCGTAGCACTCGGCGAAATAGATCATGAAGGCGTCGACGAGACCGTTCTCGTAAGGCGCGGTCTTGGCGTCCCAGCGGGCGACATAGGCCTCCCACATCTTGGCCTTGCGCGACCCGATCAGGCCGCCGAGGCCGCCATCCTGCGCGGTGGCCTCGTTGATCGCCTGCGGATCGAGGTCCTCGACCAGCATCTTGAGCGCGTGCTGCATGGCCGAATAGGTCTTGATCTGGTGGGCCTTGAGATCGCGGAAGCTCTCGTCGAAGGCGCGCTTGGCGTCGAGATAGCCGCTGCGCGGCTGGCCGAAGATCAGTTGCAGGGCGTCATCGACCGTCGGCGAGAATTTCAGCGGGTTGTTGTCCTGCGCCTGGATCATCGTCTGGCTGGTGCTGCGGGCGATACGCTTCGTCTCGGCGCGGGCGGCGAGCAGCCCTTTCAGCTCCTCGGCGATCAAACGCATCAGGCCGCCAAGCTGTTCGGCGAAGGCACCGGGGTCCTGCGTCGACATCGCTTGCGGGGAGACGCCGGCCCCCTTGGCGAAGCGCTGCATGAACTCGCCCATCGAGATCGGCACGGCTGCGCCCGGCGGCGGCGAGGGCTCGGCCAGGAAAGGCGGTGGTGCAGGAGGCGGCGTGAAGGCCGGTTCGGGAGGCTGCTCAGCCGCCGTCTCGGGCAGAGGCGCGTCTTCGGCCGGCTCGTCCCACGGATTGGCGCCGGCCGGGGCGCTCGCCGGCGGGCGGCGCGGCGTCGGGATCGGCGCGACCGGCTCCTCCGACGGAAGGGGCTGCGGCTGGAGCGGCGCCCAGGCGAATTCGTCGTTGCGTGCGGCCGGCGGCGACCAGTCCCGCGCGGGCGGCGGGGCCGGTTCCGCGCTCGGGGCCGGGATATCGGCGGCCCAATCGATGAAGCCGGCATGGACCGGCCTGGCATGGTTCGGCGGCATCAGGTCGCGGCGGGCGATCGGCGGGGCCGCGTCCTCGCTCGGCGCCCACAGCGATTCCGGCTGGGCCGCGTAGGATGGCGGTGGAGCGGCTGCGCCGGAGGCCTGTCCGGCCTCGTCGTCGATGGCGACGGCGATGATGTAGTGGCCGATCTCCAGCCGGTCGCCGTTCTGGAGCCGGTAGGGCGACTGCACGCGATGCTCGCCGCCATTCACGAAGGTGCCGTTGGTCGAGATGTCGCGCAGCCACCAGCCGCCGTCGCGGAAGCGGATCTCGCAATGGCGGCCGGAGACGGCGCGCGAGGGATCGGGCAAGGCCCAGTCGAGATGCTGGTCGCGGCCGATATCGAGCCCGCGCCCGCCGCTGGTGGTTACGCTGAGCGGGCCGCCATCCGGCAGCGAGGTCTCGTTCTCGATCGTCAGTGTCAGCGCCATCGCGGACGTCCTGTTCCGGCTCGTGCAGAAAGGTCAGCGCTTGCCGGCATCGTCTTCAGCCAAACGAATGCATGCTTCGACGCAGGCGCGCAATGCGCTGTCGCGCTCGCGCGCCGGCAGGCGGTTGATCGCATTGAGCACCGCGATCCGGGCCATCTTGGCGGTGAGGTCCGGCGGCGTCGGGATGGGATGGGTCTCCGACATGCTGCCGCCGGAATAGCCGGCCGCCCAGGCGACGAAGGTGCCAGGCCGCGCGCTGTCGCCGGTCTGCGCCTGACGCAGCGCCTCGAAGCGGGTCTTGTCGCCGGGCTCGCGCACCCAGGCCTCGGCTGCCGTCAGGCCGGGGTCCTGCGATCCGGGCGGCTGCATCGCGCGGACCGCCTGCAGCGCCCACCAGACCGTCTCGCGCCGCGGCAGCAGGAAGGCGCAGAAGCTCGCCGCCTCCGTCGGAGCGGGGCCCCTGACCAGCCGGCCGAGGAAAGCCAGCGGCGGCTCGTTGGTCGGCGCCATCGTGACGGCCTGACGGGCCGCTGGATAGGTCTCGAACACTTCGCGGGCAGTGCTGAAGCGCAGGCGTGACATGGAGGCTCCGGCCGTTCTCGTCTCTGGTTTGTCTCGGCTCAGTTGATGTTGACCATCGGGGCGTTGACGGTGAGGATGCCATCGCTTTTCACCTCCGTCAGCGCCTGGCTATGGATCGTGATCTTCGGCGACCTGATCTCGATGCTGCCGGGCGTCATCTTGATCGTGCTCTCGCCGACCTTGAGGTTGATCTCCCTGAGCGCCTCGACGTCGAGCTTGCCGTCCTGGATGTCGAGCTTGTCGTCGCCCTTCTTCAGCGTGGTCTCGCGCGAATAGCCGCCATCCTGATAGCGTTCGCCGATCTCGCGGGTCTCGATGTTGTTGACCGTGATCTTGTGGTCCTTCTCGGTCCGGATCTCCAGGACCTCCCGATCCTTGCGGTCCTCGAACTTGATCTCGTTATAGGTGTCGGAGAAGCCGGCGCCGTCCGTCGATTCCGACTTGAGGCCGGACTGGGTCTTGTTGGCCGGCAGGTCGTAGGGCGGCTTGTGCTGGTCGTTGACGACGGCGCCGACGACCAGCGGCAGGTCCGGATTGCCCTCGATATATTCGACGATCACCTCCTGGCCGATGCGGGGGATGATCTGGCCGCCCCAGCCCTTGCCGGCCCACATCTGCGCGACGCGGGTGCGGCAGGAGGTCGAGCCGTCCTCGCGGTCCCAGTGGAAGCGCAGCCAGATGCGGCCGTATTCGTCGACGTCGATATCGCCTTCCTCGCCCTGGTTCTTCTCGCCGACGACCTTGGCGGTATGCGGCCCGTAGACCGTCGGGCGCGGCGTCACGATCGGCGCGCGGAAGCGCTTGTCGCTCTTCTGGAGCTCGTAGGAGCCGTGATAGAGCGCCTCGTCCCGGCGTCCCGACGAGCGGTAGCTCTGGATGCCGTAGGCATGGGTCGCGCGGACGACGATGTACTCGCTGTTCTCGGCGCCGGTCGGGTGCTCGATCAGCTTCATCAATGCGCCGGGATAGAGGCTTGCGGCATCGCCGCCGGCATAGCGGCGGTCGTCCTGCGCCTGCTCGGCCTGCGCCATCACGCGGGCGAAATGCTCGCCCTGGTCGCGCTTGGTATAGGCGGCCGGGTAGTCGTAGGCCTCGTAGGACTTGGCCTTGGGGAAGCCTTCCTCGGCGCGGGCGGTGAGGTCGGACTCGGATTTCTCGAAATCATAGTCCTTGAGCTCGAACTTGCCGGTACGCAGGCGGCGGATCGTCGACCAGTGCGTGAGATGCTCGACCATGCTGCGCGGAAAGCGGTTGCCTTGCGGCACGAAGGCATAGGCCGAGGCGTCGCCCTGGAAGCTCGGCTCGGCCGCGGCCGTGACCTGATCATGGGCGGAGCGCGAGTCGCAGAGCACGAGCTTGTGGTCGCCCTCGCTGTGCTTGAAATAATAGTAGATGCCGTACTGCTCCATCAGGCGCAGCACGAAGTCGAGATCGGTCTCGCGATACTGGACGCAATAGTCGATCGGCTGGAGCGTCTCGCTGGTGCGGTCGTCGAAGCTCGCCGAGCCCTCCTTCTTGAAGATCTCCTTGATGATGTCGAGCGCGGTCTTGTTCTTGAAGATCCGGCAATCGGCCCGCTGCGACAGCAGCCAGAGCCAGGGCTTGAGCGTGAACCGGTAGATATAGAGATCGTCCTGCTTCCCGAGCCATTGCGCATCGACCAGCGTGCCGTTGAAAACGCGCTCGCTCTTGTTCTTGAGCGTGAATTTGATCGCGCATTTCTCGCTCATGATGCTTTGCAGATCGGCGTTCTCAGTCTTGCTGATCGTCTCGATATTATAAGTGAATAATTCGCTCAAAGATTCGCTGGCTTCGAACTTGATAAGTGTAAATTCGTCTTTTCCCGCAGGTGTCGAGAAAGACGCAGTGCTGTGTTCTTGTCCAAGAGCGGAGGACATCAACTGAACCTTTCGATTCGCGGATCTATTTTTATCTTGACGTAGGTGATTTCTGGGTTCATCCTTCCATCCCTAAGTCATCAACTGCCAGACGGCGAAACCCAGCGGGAGTGTTCCCATGCGCAAGCAGCCCGGCTTCACTGCCTTTGTCGCTCTGACCGGCGCCTTGGTTCTCTTCACGGCCAACGGTGCGGGGGCGCAGACCTACAAGGCCGACGACATCGTCAAGCATTTCGGGGCGGCGCCGGCGCCGAAACCCGCCGTGACGCGCGGGCTCTGCGTCGGCACCGAGGCCGAATGCGCCAGGGCCGGCCAGGTGGTCGAGCCGGCCAAGCCGGTCAGCGCCTTCGATCTCGTCGTGAAGTTCAAATACAATTCCGACGAGCTGGAGCCCGAGGCCAAGCTCAATCTCGACGAGTTCGCCAAGGCGCTGAAGACCCCGCAGCTCGCGAAGCAGACCTTCATGGTCGAGGGGCACACCGACGCTGCCGGCAACGCCAACTACAACCTCAACCTGTCGCAGCGTCGGGCCCAGGCCGTGGTGCGCTATCTCGGCGGGCATGGCGTCAACGCTTCCAAACTGGTTGCCAAGGGTTATGGGCAGAGCAAGCCGATCGCGGCCGATCCGCTCTCCGGTGACAATCGCCGGGTCGAGACCCGCCTGCGCACCGAGTGAGGCAAGACGAGATGCGGCCGCGGCGAACCCGGCCGTGGCCGGGCCGCCGCTCCTGTGAGCGGGGAGAGCGATGGCGGGCCTGAATTTCGCCGAACTGACGAAGCCGATCTCGGCTGACGAGCCCTGCGGGCCGGATCTCGAAGACGATCTCGATTTCATGAATGCCACGGCGCGGCTCGAGGTCGCGCTGCCGGCCTCGTATTTCCGCCGCGACGACGATGGCCGGCAGGTCGCCTTCGACCGGACCAGCATCGAGTTTCCGGCCGCCTTCGCCGATCTCGGCAAGCTGCTGGAGCGTTCGCGCGATCTCCGGCTCTTCGTGCTCGCGGCGAAGCTGACGATCCTCAACCGCGACGTGCCGGGCTTCGCTGCCAGCCTCTCAGCCATGGCCGATCTCCTCGGCCTGTATTGGGAGGAGGCGCATCCGCGCGCGATGGACGGCGATTTCGTGATGCGCGAGGTCGCGCTGCAGGGGCTCGACGAACTGGCGACGGTGGTGCTGCCGCTGCAGCACGCGCCGCTTTTCGTCAGCCGCCGGATCGGGCCGTTCATGTTCCGCAGCCAGCTCGTGGCGAGCGGCGAGACCAAGCTGGTCGATGGCGAGCAGCATCCCGATGCCGGGGCGATCCAGGCGGCGCTGGGAGAGGTCGATGCCGACGATCTGGTCGCGGTCCTCGGCCATGTCGGCGCGGCGCGCGACGCGCTCGCGCGCCTGCGCTCGACCTGGCTGGAGAAGGCCGGTGTCGATCATCCCCTCGGCTTTCCGCGCCTGGCGGCGCTGCTGGACCAGATCGCCGCCTTCCTCGATGCGGCGGTCGCGCGGCGCGTCCCGGGCCATCAGGCGGCGGGGCCGGAGCCGGCGGCGACCGGTCCGCAGGGGTCGGCAGCAAACGCGGCAACCTTCAGTCCCGGCAGCCTTTCGAGCATCCTCCATGTGAAGGATACGCTCTCTGCCTGCCTCGGCTACTTTCGCAAAACCGAGCCTTCGAGCCCGGCCGTCCTGCTGATCGGGCAGGCGCAGCAGCTGATCGGAAAGTCGTTGATCGAGGTCATCCAGATCATGTTCCCCGACCAGGTGGACAAGGCGGTCTTCGAGATCGGCGACCAGCGCCGGTTCCGTCTGCCGCTCGAACGACTGCCCGCGCCCGACGGTTACGAAGCCGAGAGCGATGCGGACGAGAGCTACGGCGACAGTTCGGACGAGGCCGAGGATGGCTACGACGGGGATGCCGAAGCTTCCGAAGAGGGGAGCGAGGAGGAGGTTGCCGTCGAGGCGGCCGAGGCCGCTCCGGCCCCCGATACCGCGTCGTCCGCGATTGTGATCGGCAGCCGCGCGGATGCTGTCAGCGCGATGAGGGCGGTCGCCGCCTTCTATCGCCAGGTCGAGCCCTCGCACCCGACGCCGCTCCTCATGGACAAGGCCTGTGCGCTGGCGCAGCATGATTTCATGTCGCTTCTCGGCAACATCCTGCCAGATGTCGTGCCGTTGCCGGAGGCCGACAGCTAGGGAAGTTTTTCGTCATCGCCATGAACCTTCCGTCACGGTCGCGAGACTATATCGATGACGGGTGAAACCGGATAGGATGTCACGTTACGTCGGCGTGGCACGAATGCAGAGGGGCACGTCACATGGCCGGAGATTCTGGACAGAAGTTCATCCGCCGCAACAGGCCGCCTCGGGTCCACATCACCTATGAGGATCCGTACAATGCCGAGCAGAAGATCGAGCTGCCCTTTGTCATGGGCGTGATGGCCGATCTCTCGGGCAATGCCTCGGCGATCGACAAGCCCGACATCTCGCAGCGCAAGTTCCTCGACTTCGACATGGACAATTTCGATCAGCGCATGGCCGCGATCGAGCCGGCCGTGTCCTTCAACGTGCCCAACAAGCTGGGTGACGACAGCAACGAGAAGCTCTCGGTGGCGCTGAAGTTCTCCAAGTTCGAGGATTTCAATCCGGCCGCCATCGCCCGCCAGATCCCGGCGACGGCGAAGCTGCTGGAGGCGCGCGAGCAGCTCGCCAACCTGCTGCGCTACATGGACGGCAAGATGGCTGCCAGCGACCAGATCAAGGCGCTCCTGGCTGATCCGCAGCTGATGGCGGCGCTGAAGGACAGGCTCGGCAAGGGCGAGCCTTCCGAAGACAAGACGGCGAACTGAGGCAGGGCGCGGGCCCGGCCCCGGAGCGCCCCGCGCGAAACCGGTCACCGGCTTTCGCGGGAGCAGTGCTCCGGACGATCCGAAGCGATCCCGCCCGACGAGGCGGGGCAGGGCCTGCAGGCGGTTAAGCGAGCGAGGCGGCAATGGCAGCGGAAGCACAGACCCAACAGCCCGGCGGGGCAGCAGTCGAGACGCGCGAGATCGACGATTTCTCGGCGATCCTGAAGCAGAGTTTCAAGCCCAAGACGGAACGCGCGGCGACAGAGGTCGAGAACGCGGTCGCGACCCTGGTCAACCAGGCGCTGGCGGACCAGACCCTGATCAAGGGCGACGTCATCGACACGATCGAGGAGATGATCGCAAGGCTCGATGCGAAGCTGACCGAGCAGATGAACGAGGTGCTGCACGCACCCGAATACCAGAAGATCGAAAGCGCCTGGCGCGGTCTCAACTACCTCGTCTTCAATTCGGAGACGGATGCGCAGTTGAAGATCAAGGTGATGAACGTTTCGAAGAACGAGCTCTACCGCAATCTCAAGACGTTCCCCGGCGCGCGCTGGGACCAGAGCCCGCTGTTCAAGCAGGTCTACGAGCAGGAATTCGGCCAGCTCGGCGGCCAGCCCTTCGGCTGCCTCGTCGGCGACTATCATTTCAGCCATGTCCCGACCGACGTCCAGCTCCTGCGGGACCTGTCGAAGGTTGCGGCGGCGGCGCATGCCCCCTTCTTCGCTGGCGCCGACCCGACCCTGATGGGCATGGATGCCTGGACGGAACTGTCGAACCCGCGCGATCTCGGCAAGGTCTTCGACACGCCGGACTATGCGGCCTGGAAGGGCCTGCGCGACGCGGCCGATTCCCGCTATGTCGGCCTGTGCCTGCCGCGGGTGCTGTCGCGGGTGCCCTATGGCGCCAAGTCCGAGCCGGTCGAGGAATTCGCCTTCGAGGAGGATACCGACGGGCACAAGGGCGAGAAATACGCCTGGATGAACGCGGCCTATGCGATGGCGGTCAATATCAACCGCGCCTTCAAGGAATATGGCTGGTGCACGCGCATCCGCGGCGTCCAGTCGGGCGGTGAGGTGCTCAATCTGCCGACGCATACATTCCCGACGGATGATGGCGGCGTCGACCTGAAATGCCCGACCGAGATCGCGATCAGCGACCGGCGCGAGGCGGAACTGGCGAAATCCGGCCTGATCCCGCTGATCCATCGCAAGAACACCGACAAGGCCGCCTTCATCGGCGCCCAGTCGCTCTACAAGCCCAAGGCCTTCTCGGGGCCGGACGGCGTGGCGGCCACCGCATCGGACAATCTGTCGTCGCGGCTGCCCTACATGTTCGCGGTCTCGCGCTTCGCGCACTACCTGAAGTGCATGGTTCGCGACAAGATCGGCTCCTACAAGGAAAAGGAGCCTCTGCGCCGCTGGCTGCAGGAGTGGATCACCGACTATGTCGACGGCGATCCGGTCAATTCCAGCGAAGAGACGAAGGCGCGACGCCCGCTCTCCGATGCGCGCATCGACGTCTTCGAGGACGAGGAGAACCCTGGCTACTACTCAGCCAAGTTCTATCTGCGGCCGCACTTCCAGCTCGAAGGCATGGATATCGGCCTGAGCCTGGTCTCGCGACTGCCAGCTCCCAAGCAGTGACCGTCACCTGAACGGGTGACGGCGACAACGAGGATCTTCGGCGTGCCGGCCGGTCGAGGCCGGCGCGACAGGAGAAGTGCGTCCACAGCGGGCCCGCATCCGCGCGCCCAAGGCAATTCCTACCCTGGAGGTAACAATGGCTAGCGACTTCCTGCTCGAGATCGAAGGCATCAAGGGCGAAAGCAAGGACAAGGTCCACAAGGATACGATCGAGGTCGATTCCTTCTCCTGGGGCATCAGCAATGCGGGCTCGCATGCGTCCAATACGGGCGGCGGCGCCGGCAAGGCGAGCTTCCAGGACATCCATTTCACGGCCTCGGTCGGCAAGGCCTCGGCCAACCTGGCCCTGTCCTGCGCCAGCGGCAAGCACATCAAGAAGGCGGTGCTCTTCGTGCGCAAGCAGGGCGAGACGCAGCAGGACTACTATGTGGTCACGCTGGAGGACCTGCTGGTGTCGAGCTACCAGTCCGGCGACGCCGCCGGCGGGTCGAGCATCCCGACCGATCAGTTCTCGCTGAACTACGCCAAGATCAAATACGAGTACAAGCCGCAGAAGCAGGATGGCTCGCTCGATGCGCCGATCACCATGACCTGGGACATCAAGGCCAAGGCCAAGTGATCTGAAGCGCGCCGGCCCCGGCATCCTGCCGGGGCCGGCGCCTTGCCTTGCTGCCGGTGTCTCAGCCCATGGTCGATCCCGTCTCGAAGAAGCGGCTGCGGCCGCCCCTGATGTTCGCTTTCCGGGAGGCGCATCTGGAAAAGGATGCGAGGACCGCGCTCGACCTGCGGGACGAGGGCGGTGAGCGTGTGATCGCGCCGCGCCGCGCCGCGCCCAGGGCGGCCATTACGGAGCAGAAGCTGCGCCGCGAGATCGCCGTCGATCTCGACGCCCTCGTCAACACCATCAATCTCGGCTCCTGCGTCGATCTCTCCGGGCTGGAGCATGTGCGCCGCTCGGTCCTCAACCACGGCTTTCCCGACATGACGCGGCTGTCGATCGACGAGCATCGCGTCGATGCGATCCGAGAGGACCTCGCCAATGTGCTGGTCGGCTACGAGCCGCGCCTGATCCGCAAATCGGTCGCCGTCGAGCGCGACGACGGCCTCGATCCGGCCGAGCTGAAGATCCGCTTCCTCGTTCGCGCCGATCTGAATTGCGAACCGCTCAATATTCCCGTCCAATTCGTCGCCGATCTCGAACTCGATACCGGCAAGATCGCGATCAAGGGGCGGTGACGCGATGAACCAGGAGTTTCTCGACCTCTACAACCAGGAACTCCGGCTCTTCATGGAGCACAGCAAGGAGTTCGCGGAGGAGTATCCGGGCATTGCCGAGAGGCTCGGCGGGCTCGCGGGCGAGCGCATGGACCCGATGGTCGGCGGCCTGCTGGAGGGCGCGGCCTTTCTCGCCGCCCGCGTCCAGCTCAAGCTCCGGCACGAATTCCCCGAGTTCACCAACAACCTGATCGAGCAGTTGCTGCCGAACTACCTGGCGCCGACGCCCTCGGCGCTGCTGGCCGGGGTGATGCCGACCTATTCCGATCCGGCCCTGCGCGAGGGCATGCGGATTCCGCGCGGTTCCTATATCGACGCGACCTATCTGGAGCGCGAGCGCCGGGTGGCCTGCCGCTATCGCCTCGGCGGCGATGTCACGCTCTGGCCCTTCGAGATCACCGCTGCCGAATATATCCCGGCGCCGGGCCCGTTGCAGGCGCTGGGCCTGCGCACCGGTGCGCGGGCGCTGTCGGGCCTGCGCATTTCGCTGACGCATCGGATGATGGCCGATCGCGAGCAGGAGCCCTCGGCCGCGCAGGCGCTGAAGAACCCGGCGAGCTGGTTCGCGGGCTGCCGGACCCGCGAACTGCCGTTCCATCTGCTCGGCAGCGAGGGCGACGCGGTCGCGCTCTACGAGCAGCTCTTCTCGAACTGCATCGGCATCCATTTCCGCCATCTCGACGAGTTCGGCGATCCCGTGGTGACGCCGGGCGACGGCTGCCGGATCGAGCAGATCGGCTTCGACGAGGACGAGGCGCTGCTGCCGGCCGATACGCGCGTCTTCCGCGGCTTCGATCTGTTGCGGGAGCTGTTCTGGTTCCCGCGCAAGTTCCTCGGCTTCCGGCTGGAAGGGCTTGCCGGCATCATGCCGACGCTCAAGGCCAAGGCGGTCGACATCATCTTCGTGTTCGACGAGGTCAACACGCGCTTGCCCGGCGCTGTGCGCAAGGAGATGTTCGCGCTTTACGCGTCGCCGGCGATCAATCTGTTCGAGAAGACGGCGGACCGCATCCCGGTCAGGACGAACCAGCACGAATTCCATGTCGTGCCGGACCGCAGCCGCGCGCTCGACTACGAGCCGCACAGCATCCTCTCGGTCCACGCGCATTATGTCGGCGGACGCGAGAAGCAGCCGGTCCATCCGCTCTATTCCTCGCCGGAGGGAGCCTCGCCGACGCAGGGGCTGCATTATACCCAGCGTCGCCTGCCGCGCCGCCGTTCTTCGGCCGAGCGCCGACAGGGCCGGGTTTCCGACTACACGGGCACGGAGATGTTCATCTCGCTGGTCGAGCCGGCCGGCGTTTCCGACACGGCCTCCGTCGCCGAACTCAGTGTCCGCGCGCTCTGCTCCAACCGGCATCTGACCGAGCATCTGCCGACGGGGCAGGGCGGCGCCGATTTCCGCCTGATCGACAATGTCTCGCTCGACATCGCCTGCCTGGCCGGGCCGACGCCGCCGCGCGAGCCGGTGGTGTCCCAGCTCAAGCTGCGCTCGGAGACCGCGAGCACCGGCGTCGTGACCTGGCGGCTGGTCAACCTGATCAGCCTCAACCATCTCGGCCTCGTCCAGCGCGGTGCGGGCGAGAATGGCGAGGCGCTGCGCGAACTGCTCTCGCTCTTCGCCGATCTCGCCGACAGCGCCACCGAGCGGCGCATCCGCGGCATCAAGAGCGTCGACAGCCGCGCCGTCGTGCGCCGCTTCCCGCAGCGGGCGGGGACCGGCGCGGCGCGCGGGCTCGAAATCACCGTCCTGCTCGACGAGAAGGCTTTCGAGGGCTCCGGCGTCTTCCTGCTCGGCGCGGTGCTCGATCGCTTCTTTGCCGAATATGCCGCGATGAACCATTTCACCCAGACGGTGATCCGGACCGTCGAGCGCGGCGAAGTCATGCGCTTTCCGCCGCGTGCCGGTGCGAGGCGCATCCTGTGAGCGAGGACGCCGCCACCCCGCTGGAAAAGGCGCCGAACTATCAGGCGCAGCTCGAGGCCGAGCCCTGGCGCTTCGATTTCTACGCGGTGATGCGCCGGCTGGAGCGCAGCTTCCCGGATCGCCCAAGGGTGGGCGATGTCGTCTCGCGGCGCGATGAATATGTCGCGCTGGGCGAGCAGCCCTATCTCGACTTCCCGGCATCGAGCCTCGCGGAAGCGGATCGCGACGGGCAGGGGCGGCTGCGGCTCTTCGTCAAGTTCCTCGGCCTGCTCGGGCCGCAAGGGCCGCTGCCGCTGGCGACGACCGAGGAGAGCTATCACTGGACGCTGGCGCGCGACGACGCCTTCCCGCGCTTCCTCGACATCTTCAACCACCGCTTCCTGCAACTGTTCTACCGGGCCTGGGCGGATTCGCGGCCGGTCGCGCAGCGTGACCGGCCTGATCTAGACCGCTTCGCCGCCTATATCGGCAGCATGATCGGGGTGGGCTCCAAGCCCTATCTCAACCGCGACTCCGTTCCCGATGCCGAGAAGCTCGCCCATGCCGGCTTGATCGGCGCGCAGGCGAAATCGGCCTCGCGCCTGCGGCGCTTCCTTGCCGGGCTGTTCAAGGCCGATATCGAGATCGAGCAGTTCACCGGCATGTGGCTGGTCTTCGACCCAGCCGACCGGACGCGGCTCGGCGGCGCGCATTGCACGCTCGGCGGCGACGCGCTGCTGGGCGGCAGCGTCTACAGCGTCGAGGACAAGTTTCGCGTGAAGATCGTCGCCCGCGATCTCGAACAGTTCGAGCGCTTCCTGCCGAATGGCGACCGCTGCGAGCCGCTGGCGGATGCGGTGTTCTTCCACCTCGGCGAGCAGTTCGAATGGGATGTCGAGCTCGCCTTGCCGGTCGGCGAGGTCAAGCCGGTCCGGCTCGGCCAGTCCGGCCATCTCGGCTGGACGAGCTGGATGGCGCCGAACTGGAACGTCGAGGAGGGCGCCTTGCGCCGCGACGCCCGCTTCCATCCCGCCGAAAGCCTGCGCCTGAAACGAAGCCGCACTGCCGCCACCGGACACTGAAGGGGACGACCATGGCCGATATCAGCCTCGAAGCCGTCACAGGCAAGCTCAACCGGGTCGGCTACGACACCTTCCTGCAGGCGCTCAGGCAGGCGAAAGGGGCGGGCAACCGCAATGTCGAGCTGGCGCATTGGCTGCTGCAGGTCCTGCAGGGCACCTCGAACGACCTGACCCTGACCGCGGATCATTACAAGCTCGACCGCGCCAAGATGCTGATGGAGCTCGGCGGCGTTGTCGAAGGCTTCCGCCGCAACGAGACGGAGATGCCCGGCATCGCCAACCATATCGTCGATATCCTCGACCGTGGCTGGCACTACGCGACCCTGTTCTTCGGGGAGATGCAGATCAGGACCGGCCATCTCTTGGTCGCGGCGATGAAGTCGACGGAACTCCGCCGCGTGTTGACGGGGCTCTCCAAGGAATTTTCCAAGATCCCGGTCGAGGAACTGGCCGCAGGCTACGGCAAGATCTGGGAAAGTTCGGAAGAGGAAAACCTCCGCCCGATGGACGGCTCGGGCCTGCGCGCGGCGGGCACGCCGGGTGCTGAAGCTGCCGAGGGCGCGAAGGGCACGACGGCGCTCGACCGCTTCTCGCAGGACCTCACCGTCAAGGCCCGTTCCGGCACGATGGACCCGATCCTCGGCCGCGACGACGAGATTCGGCAGGTCATCGACGTGCTGATGCGCCGGCGCCAGAACAACCCGATCCTCACCGGCGAGGCCGGCGTCGGCAAGACAGCTATCGCCGAGGGCTTCGCCCAGCGCATCGCTTCCGGCGACGTGCCGCCGCCGCTCAGGGGCGTGCGCGTCTGCGCGCTCGATATCGGCCTGATGCAGGCCGGCGCCTCGATGAAGGGCGAATTCGAGCAGCGCCTGCGCTCGGTGATCGACGAGGTACAGTCCTCGCCGACGCCGGTGATCCTGTTCATCGACGAGGCGCATACGCTGATCGGCGCCGGCGGGCAGGCCGGCACGGGCGACGCCGCCAACCTCCTGAAGCCCGCTCTGGCGCGCGGCACTTTGCGCACCATCGCGGCGACGACATGGTCGGAATACCGCCAGTATTTCGAGAAGGACCCGGCGCTGACCCGGCGCTTCCAGCCGGTGCAGGTCGACGAACCGGATGTGGCGCGCTGCTGCACCATGCTGCGCGGGCTGATCGGGCCGATGGAGAAGCACCACAAGGTGCGTATCTCGGATGCTGCCATCGTCGCGGCGGTCTCGCTGTCGCATCGCTATATCCCGGCCCGCCAGCTTCCCGACAAGGCGGTGAGCCTGCTCGACACCGCCTGCGCCCGCGTCGCCATCAGCCAGAGCGCGACGCCGGCCGCGATCGAGGATGCGCGTGTCGCCATTTCGTCGCTGGAGCAGGAAAAGGCAGCGCTGACGGCGGATGCCGATCTCGGCACCGATGCCACAAAGCGGCTCAGTGAGATCGAGGCCGAGATCGCCGAGCGGCAGGAGAAACTCTCTGGCCTCGAAGGCGCCTGGGCGGGCGAGCTCGCCATCGTCGAGGAGATCAAGGCGCTGCGCACCAAGCTCGGTGAGAAGGCGCCCGGCGGGGAGGCGAAGGCCGAGAATGCCAAGCCGGAAGTGGGCGCAGAGGCTGCGCCGGCCGAAGCGGAGGCTCCTGTGCTTGAGGCCGCCGCCGATCCCGAGGAATCGCGCATCGCGCTCAACGCCAAGTTCGCGGCACTCAGCGAAATCGATCCGGCCAACCGGATGATCTACGCCCATGTCGACGAGCAATCGGTCGCCTCTGTCGTCTCGGACTGGACCGGCATCCCGGTTGGCCGGATGGTCAAGGACGAGATCGAGACGGTGCTCAACCTCGCGGAGACGCTGAACAAACGCGTCGTCGGGCAAGGCCACGGCATCGGGATGATCGCCAAGCGCATCGAGACCAATCGCGCTAGGCTCGACAATCCCAACAAGCCGATCGGCGTCTTCATGCTCTGCGGCCCCTCCGGCGTCGGCAAGACCGAGACGGCATTGGCGCTGGCGGAATCGCTCTATGGCGGCGAGCAGAACGTCATCACCATCAATATGAGCGAGTTCCAGGAGGCGCATACCGTCTCGACGCTGAAGGGCGCGCCTCCCGGATATGTCGGCTATGGCGAGGGCGGGCGCCTCACGGAAGCGGTCCGGCGCAAGCCCTATTCGGTGGTGCTGCTCGACGAGGTCGAGAAGGCGCATCCCGACGTCCATGAGCTGTTCTTCCAGGTCTTCGACAAGGGCCAGATGGAGGACGGCACCGGCCGGCGCATCGACTTCAAGAACACGCTGATCATCCTGACCTCGAATGTCGGCACCGACGAGATCATGAGCATGGCGGCGAACGGCGCGGCCAAGCCCGATCCCGAGGCGATGGCGGTAAGCCTGCGGCCGGCGCTGCTGAAAGTCTTCCCGCCGGCGCTGATCGGGCGGCTCGTGACCATTCCCTATTATCCGCTGTCCTCGGACATGCTGGCGGGAATCGTGCGGCTCCAGCTCGGGCGCATCGGCAAGCGGCTCAGCGAGAACCACAAGGCGGCCTTCGTCTATGACGATGCGGTGGTCGAGCACATCGTCGGCCAGTGCAACGACCCGGATTCGGGCGGGCGCATGATCGACAACATCATCACCAACTCGATGCTGCCGGCTCTCTCGCGCGCCATCCTCAACCTGCAACTGGACAAGAAGCCGCTGACCGAGGCGAAGGTCTCGGTCGCGGAGGGCCAGTTCGCCTATCAGGTGGCGTGAGCTTGACCAGAACCACGCCGTCATGCTCGCCCTTGTGGCGAGCACCCACGTCTCGAACGGCACCCGCCGGGGCGAAGGCGTGGATGGTCGGGACAAGCCCGACCATGACGGAAATGCCGGTTTTCGCCAGCTCCTGGCTCGTTGCTCGGTTACGCTCCGAGCATGACAGTCAGGCTGCCTGCCGCATGAAATCGTCGAGCGCTTCGCTCTCGGCCTTCGACAATCGCAGCCCCAGCTTGCTGCGGCGCCAGAGCACGTCCTGTGCCCGGCGCGCCCACTCCGCCTTCATGAGGTAGCGGATTTCGCGCTCATAGAGATCCGCGCCGAAATGCCGGCCGAGATCGGCGAGGCTCTTCGCGTCGCCGAGGATATCGCGGGCGCGGGTGCCATAGGCGCGGGCAAGCCGCGTCGCGCTGCGGCGTTCGAGCCAAGGATAGGCTGCGGCGACCTCGCCAACCAGCTTGTCGAAACCGCCGACCGGGAAATCGCCGCCGGGCAGGGCGCCGGCAACCGTCCATTCGGCGCGGGCGGCCCAGGGCGCAAGCGGCGCCAGTTTCGCGATCGCGGCCTCGGCGAGGCGGCGATAGGTCGTGATCTTGCCGCCGAAGACGGAGAGCAGCGGCGCTTCGCCTTCGGGCGCATCGAGCGTCAGCACATAGTCGCGCGTCGCTTCCTGCGCCTTCGAGGCGCCGTCGTCATAGAGCGGGCGCACGCCGGAATAGGTCCAGACCACCGATTCCGGCGTCACGGGCTGGCGGAAATATTCGCTCGAGGCGGCGCAGAGATAGGCGATCTCGTCCGGCGTCGCGACGACCTCGGCGGGGTCGCCGTGATAGTCGCGGTCGGTCGTGCCGATCAGCGTGAAATCCTGCTCGTAGGGGATGGCGAAGATGATGCGCCCGTCGGCATTCTGGAAGATGTAGCAGCGGTCGTGCTCGTAGAGCCGGGGCACGACGATATGGCTGCCCTGGACCATGCGGACGCCGGCCTTGGCATTGGTGTGGATGACGCCGTTCAGGACATCGCCGACCCAGGGGCCGGCGGCATTGACGAGCGTGCGCGCCCAGATCGTCTGCCGGCCTTCCGGGCCGTCCGTGTCCAGCTGCCAGAGGCCGTTCTCGCGATGGGCGGCGGTGACGCGGGTGCGGGTGTGGATCGCGGCGCCGCGCACGGCGGCATCCATCGCGTTCAGTACGACGAGGCGGGCATCCTCGACCCAGCAATCGGAATACTCGAAGGCCTTGGCCCGGTCGTCCTTGAGCGGCTTGCCGACTGCGTCATGGGCGAGGTCGAGCGTGCGCGTCGCCGGCAGCAGCTTGCGGCCGCCGATATGGTCGTAGAGGAACAGGCCGAGCCGAAGCAGCCAGGCCGGGCGCAGACCCTTGTGATGCGGCAGCACGAAGCGCAGCGGGCGGATGATATGCGGCGCGATGGCCCAGAGCCGCTCGCGCTCCATCAGGGCCTCGCGCACCAGCCGGAACTTGTAATGCTCGAGATAGCGCAGGCCGCCATGGATCAGCTTGGTCGAGCGCGAGGAGGTGGCGCTGGCGAGATCGTCCTTCTCGAACAGCACGACGGAGGCTCCGCGCCCGGCGGCATCGCGGGCGATGCCCGCGCCGTTGATGCCGCCGCCGATGACGGCGAGGTCGTAGGGGGTGGCGGGGGCGGTGCCGAAGCCGGCTAAAGGCGAGGTCGTTTCGGAGGCCATGCGCATCTTCTGGAAGGCTGGAAAAAGGCTGGGCGACGGCGCCATCCAATCCCGGCCGGGACGACGCGGCAAGCCTGCTCCTGTGGTCAATTCGGCGAGGATGTCAATTCGGGCGGCTTGACGCGCGCCGCGCGAGGCCGGAACAGGGCACCCGGGCAAGGGCATGACGGCAGGATGAGCCAGTCGGTGGATCGAGAGCGCGCGAAGCGGTTCCCGGAGCGGGCGGAGGCCGTTCTTCGCACTGTGCTGGAATATGCCGGTGCGGCGATCCTGGCGGTGCTGTTCCTCGTCGTGATGGCGGCCGTCCTGCAGCGCGATCTGTTCGGCGGCGGCTTCGTCTGGTCGGACGAGCTCGCGATCTGGCTGCATCTGGCGCTGATCGCCGTCGGTGCGCCGCTTGCCGTCACCGGCACGCTGGCGATGCGGCTCGATGTTCTGGTCCGCTTGCTGCCGGCCATGCCACGACGGATTGCCGCCGTCCTTGCGGACGCGATCGCCTTTCATGGCGCACTGGTGCTGGCGGCTGGTGGAGCGAATGTCGCCGCGTTCGTCGGCGGGCAGTCCACCGTGCTCGGCCTGCCGGAAGCTCTGCGCTTCGCCGTCTTCGCCTGTGGTGGCGGGCTGACGATTCTGATGCTGTTCCTGCGGGGTGGGATCGAGCGCGGCTGGGCCCGCGCGGTCGCAGCGCTCGTGCTCGGCTGCGGCTTTTATGGGCTCGCGCAGCTTTCCTTCGATCTGTTTCCGACGCCGAGCCTGGTCGCCGCGCTCGTCGCCGGGGCGGGGCTTCTGCTCGGCGCGCCCTTGCCCTTCGCTCTGCTCGCAGGTGTCTCGCTGACGGGGCCGTTCGGCGGGCTGATGCCGGAGCCGGCTATCGTGCAGACCCTGGTCGGCGGCATCGGCAAGTTCCTGTTGCTGGCCATTCCCTTCTTCCTGCTGGCGGGCGAATTGCTGACGGCGGGCGGGTTGGCCGAGCGCCTGATCCGCTTCGCCGCGACGCTGGTCGGGCATTGGCGGGCAGGGCTCGCGCAGACGGCGCTGGTCGCGAGCGTGCTGTTCTCGGGCGCCTCCGGCTCCTCCGTGGCCAATGCCGCCTTCGGGGCCAAGGTGATGGCGCCGACCTTGGTGGCGCGGGGGTATCCGCCGGCGAATGCGGCGGCGATCGTCGCGGGCGTCTCGATGCTCGACAACATCATCCCGCCCTCGATCGCCTTCCTCATCCTGGCGAGCGCGACCAATCTCTCGGTCGGCTCGCTGCTGGTCGGCGGCTTCGTTGCCGGCGGGGTGCTGGCGCTGGCCTTGGCGATCGGCATCCATCTCAGCGCGCGCGGCGTTGTCGATGCCGCGCCGAAGGCGAGCATGGCCGAGCGGGGCAGGGCGCTGATCGGCGCCATTCCGGCGATCGGGCTCGGCATCGTTGTGGTCGTCGGCATCCGCTTCGGCGTCGTGACGGTGACGGAGGCTTCCGCGCTTGCCGTCGCCTATGCCGTCATCGCCTGCCTCGCGCTGCGCAGCCTGAACGGGCGCGGCGTGCTGGCAGCCTTACGCAAATCGGCCACGGAGGCTGCGGCGATCGGCTTGCTGATCGGCGCTTCCGCGCCTTTCGCTTTCCTGCTCGCGGTCGATCGTGTCTCCGAGCAGATGGCCGGGCTCGTCACCGCCTTCGGCGCCGGGCCCTATGCGGTGATGCTGCTCGCCAATCTCGTGCTGCTGGTGGCCGGGCTCTTCCTCGATATCGGCGCGGCGATCCTGCTGCTCGCGCCGCTGCTGTTGCCGGTCGCGGTCGCTGCCGGGCTCGATCCGATCCAGTTCGGCGTGGTCCTCGTCGTCAACCTGATGATCCATGGGCTGACGCCGCCGCTCGGCATCCTCGTCTATGTCGTCAGCGGCATCATGCGGGTGCCTGCCGGAGCGGTTTTCCGGGCGGTGCTGCCGCTGCTCGGCGTGCTGCTGGCGGCTCTCATGGTGCTGTCGCTGGGCATGGCTGCGTGGCCTGCGCTTGCGCCCGCGCTCAAGGCGCTGTTCTGATGGACCTTCCTTCGCCCGGCGCCCGCGCCGTTCCACCGCCTAAGCCGTGAGCCGGCCCGGACTTCGATATGATCTTCACCGACATCGCGACGCGGACCTACAACCACGGTTGGCGGCTCGACCCGATCATCCGCAGCCTGCTCGACACGGATTTCTACAAGCTCCTGATGCTGCAGATGATCCGGGCCTTCCATCCGGACGTGCAGGTCACCTTCTCGCTGATCAACCGCTCGAAGCATATCCGGCTCGCCGATATCGTCGACGAGGGCGAGCTCAGGGCGCAGCTCGACCATGCCCGCTCATTGCGCTTCACCAAGAACGAACTGATCTGGCTCGCCGGCAACAGCTTCTACGGCAAGACGCAGATGTTCTCGCCGGAGTTCATGGCCTGGCTCGCCGATTTCCAGTTGCCGGATTACGATCTGCGCAAGGTCGACGGGCAGTATGAACTGCATTTCGAGGGGCCCTGGACCCACAGCACGATGTGGGAGGTGCCGGCTCTGGCGATCGTCAACGAGCTCAGGGCGCGCCGGGTCATGCTCGGCCAGAAGCGCTTCTCGCTCGACGTGCTCTATGCCCGCGCCAAGGCCAAGATGTGGGACAAGGTCGAGCGTCTGCAGAAGCTGCCGAACCTCAAGCTCTCCGATTTCGGCACGCGCCGGCGCCATGGCCATCTCTGGCAGCGCTGGTGCGTCGAGGCGCTCAAGGAAGGGCTGGGCTCGGCCTTCACCGGCACCTCGAACGTGCTGCTGGCGATGGATGCCGATCTGGAAGCTATCGGTACCAATGCCCATGAGCTGCCGATGGTGCTGGCGGCGCTCGCCGATTCGGACGAGGAGCTGCTGCGCGCGCCCTATCGCGTGCTCGACGAATGGCGCCAGGTCTATGGCGGCAACCTGCTGATCGCGCTGCCCGACGCCTTCGGCTCGCAGAGCTTCCTGCGCCATGCGCCGGACTGGGTAGCCGACTGGACCGGTTTCCGCCCCGACAGCGCGCCGCCGATCCCGGCCGGCGAGACGATCATGGCGTGGTGGCGCGAGCATGGGCGCGATCCGCGCGACAAGATGCTGGTCTTCTCGGACGGGCTCGATGTCGACGCGATCGAGCGCGTCTACCACCATTTCGACGGCAAGGTCCGCATGGCCTTCGGCTGGGGCACGGACCTCACCAACGATCTCGTCGGCTGCTCGCCGGACGGCTCGCGCGCGCTCGATCCGATCTCGCTGGTCTGCAAGGTCACCAAGGCCAACGGCCGCCCGGCGGTGAAGCTCTCCGACAATCCCGAGAAGGTCTCGGGCGATCCGGAGACGGTGAAGCGCTATCGGCGGGTGTTCCAGTAAGGCGTCGCGCCGTCGGCCTTATGGCTTGAGGCCGAGGAAGGCGAAGGGCTTCGCCGCCACGAACTTCTCCGTGGCGTCGCCGGCATAGACATGGTCCTGGTCGCGGCCGAGGTCGAGCTTGCGCGTGCCGGCCGCCGTCGCGAAGTCGATCTTCTTGAGATCGACCCAGAAGGTGTTCGGCGTCAGCGCCGATTCGAAGAAATAGAGCTTGCGGGCGTGGTCGACGACGGTGCGCCAGCGCGTCGAGGAGATGTTGGGCTCCTCGGGCGTGTTCAGCCCGAACGGCACCGAGACATTGCGGATCACGCTGAAGACGCTGGCGACGGCCCGGTTCGGATCGTCGAATTTCGGGATCGCGTTGGCGTAGAAGGAGGCGCGGGCGAAGCGGTCCGCGGCCCGGTTGGTGCCAGGCAGCACCACCGTGCCGCCGATCTGCTTCCAGTATGCGTCGAGGGCGAGCTGCTGGTCGAAGACCGGCGAGTTGGTCATCACCTGATACTGGCGACCGTGATGGATGACCTGTTTGCCGCCGATATACTCGACGATCGCGCTGTCGCCGGTGGCGTCCGATAGCGAGAGATGCAGCGTCGCCAGGCGGGTCTCTCCGGGGACGGCGTCGGTGACGATCGTGAACGGCTCCTGGCGCAGGGCTTCCACCGCCTCGGCCACCGTGCCGAAATTGTCGAGCGCGTATTGCGCCCAGGCGGCAATGGTCAGGCCCGGCTTCGAGCCCGCCTCGAATGTCGGGTACTGCGATTCCACGAGCCAGAGCACATTGGCCGATAGCCCGGCCTCGTTGACGCCGTCCGTGGTCGAGATGTCATAGCCCGAGGCGATGACGCTGCCGTATTTCGCCGTCCAGCGGATCGAATTCGGCCCAGCTTCGCCTGATCGCTCGACGCCGCGCGGCATGATCCAGAGATTGGTCGCGACGTCGCTTTTCCAGTCCATCGAGCGCGCGGTGATGACGCGCCCCTCGGCTCCGAAATAGACGAAACGCGTGCAGGCCTGCGCCGCCTCGCCGGCCAGCAGCGCTCCCGCCATGGCGAGCGCCGCCAATTGATGCCGTGTCGGGCGGGTGTTTCTGGACATCGCTCTTCTTCCGATCTGCAGCGTTCTCGAAGCTCGGGAGACCACGCCTTAACGGCCTTCCATGACCAATCTTGCATCGCCGCGCAAAAACCCCTAATGCGACCGCGTTTCTGGGCCCGAAGGGCCGCCTTCGAGGACAAGGGTGTCATGGCCAAAGAGAAGTTTTCGCGGAACAAGCCGCACTGCAACATTGGAACGATTGGTCACGTTGACCATGGCAAGACGTCTTTGACGGCTGCGATCACGAAGGTTCTGGCCGAGACGGGCGGCGCTTCGTTCACGGCGTATGACCAGATCGACAAGGCCCCGGAAGAGAAGGCGCGCGGCATCACGATCTCGACCGCTCACGTCGAGTACGAGACGGCGAACCGCCACTATGCCCACGTCGACTGCCCCGGCCACGCCGACTACGTGAAGAACATGATCACGGGCGCGGCGCAGATGGACGGCGCGATCCTGGTTGTGTCGGCTGCCGACGGCCCGATGCCGCAGACCCGCGAGCACATCCTGCTGGCGCGCCAGGTCGGCGTTCCCGCGCTGGTGGTGTTCATGAACAAGGTCGACCTGGTCGACGACGCCGAGCTGCTCGAGCTCGTCGAGATGGAGATCCGCGAGCTCCTCTCGAAGTACGACTTCCCCGGCGACGACATCCCGATCACCAAGGGCTCGGCCAAGGTCGCGCTGGACAACGGCGACAAGGCGATCGGCCATGACGCGGTCGTCGCGCTGATGAAGACGGTGGACGAGTACATCCCGCAGCCGGAGCGTCCGATCGACCAGCCGTTCCTGATGCCGGTCGAAGACGTGTTCTCGATCTCGGGCCGTGGCACGGTTGTGACCGGCCGCGTCGAGCGCGGCATCGTCAAGGTCGGCGAGGAAATCGAGATCGTCGGCCTGAAGGACACGGTGAAGACGACCGTCACGGGCGTCGAGATGTTCCGCAAGCTGCTGGACCAGGGCCAGGCCGGCGACAACATCGGCGCGCTGCTGCGCGGCACGAAGCGTGAGGACGTCGAGCGCGGCCAGGTGCTGTGCAAGCCGGGCTCGGTGAAGCCGCACACGAAGTTCAAGGCCGAGGCCTACATTCTGACGAAGGAAGAGGGTGGCCGTCACACGCCGTTCTTCACCAACTACCGCCCGCAGTTCTACTTCCGCACGACGGACGTGACCGGCGTGGTCTCGCTGCCGGAAGGCACGGAGATGGTGATGCCGGGCGACAACATCTCGATGGAGGTGACGCTGATCGCCCCGATCGCGATGGAAGAGAAGCTGCGCTTCGCCATCCGCGAAGGCGGTCGCACGGTTGGAGCAGGTGTTGTTGCTTCGATCATTGCCTGATCGACTGCACGCAGACTGATTTGGGAAAGGGCGGTGGCGACACCGCCCTTTTTCTTTGCCCGCAGCGTTCGCGGCTGGTTGACGAGCGCGTCGGAGCGGCTTGTTCAATAATCTGTGCACAGCTGTGCATGTTCGTGCCATGGTGCACCGACGAGCAGCCGGCTATCAGTTCGGCAATGTCGCCGTTTCGAGAGCGACCGCCGGGAGACGCCGATGACGACGGGAAAGCCAAGGCTGAGGATCGGCCTGATCGGCACGGGCTTCATGGGCAAGGCCCATGTCTTCGGCTTCGCCGCGGCGCAGCGGGTCTTCGACCTGCCTTTCGAGCTTGAATTGCATACGGTCGCCGACCGGGACGAGGCGCTCGCGGCGGCGGCTGCGCGGACGCTCGGCTTCGCCCGCTCCAGCGGAGACTGGCGCAGCCTCGTCGCCGATCCCGAGATCGATCTGATCGATATCACCGCGCCGAACGCCTTCCATCGCGAGATGGCGCTCGCGGCCATCGCTACCGGCAAGCATGTCTATTGCGAGAAGCCATTGGCGCCGACGGCCGCGGAGGCGCGCGAGATGGCCGATGCGGCGGCGGCTGCGACGATCAAGACGCAGGTCGGCTTCAACTATCTCTGCAATCCGATGCTCTCGCTGGCGCGGGAGATGATCCGGGCCGGCGAGATCGGCGAGATCAGAAGCTATCGCGGCATCCATGCCGAGGATTACATGGCCGATGCCGCGACGCCCTTCGGCTTCCGGCACGAGCCGGCCGGCGGTGGGGCGCTCGCCGATATCGGCAGCCATGCCCTGGCGACGGCCGAGTTCCTGCTTGGCCCGATCGTAAAGGTCATGGGCGATTGCGTCACCGCCATCGCCAGCCGGCCGGACGGTCGGGGCGGGCAGCGCGCGGTCATGGTCGATGACGCCAGCCGCGCCTTCCTGCGCTTCGCCAATGGCGCGAGCGGCAGCATCGAGGCGAGCTGGATCGCGACCGGCCGCAAGATGCAGCATGATTTCGAAGTCTACGGCACCAAGGGTGCGCTGCTCTTCACGCAGGAGCGTCTCAACGAACTGCATGTCTACAGCACGGCCGATGCAGCCGGGCGGCGTGGCTTCCGCCGGATCGAGGCCGCGCCGGAGCACGAGCCCTATGGGCTGTTCTGCGTGGCGCCGGGCCATCAGCTCGGCTTCAACGACCTGAAGGCGATCGAGGTGGCGCGCTTCATGGACGCGATCGCGGGCCTGGCGCCCGAGCCGTTCGATTTCCGGGCGGGAGAGCGCATCCAGATGCTGGTCGAGACGATCCAAGCCTCGGCGCGGGAAGGGCGCTGGCTGGACATTCCCTGATCCTGCAGATGGCGCAGAGCGCCCGCCAGCCGGGCGCTCTGGTCGGCGGGATTGCGTCTCTCTAGAAACGGGAGAGGGGCCGTCACCCGATCCGCGCCATGCGCGGACGACCCGCAGCGCGGCCCAAGGGAGGTTCGTCTCATGGGTTTCGCGCCGCCGTTTCCGGGCATCCATTCGATCGTCTTCGCGCTGTTCGACGCGCATGAGCGGCTCGATCGCGCCGCGATGCGCAAGCAGACGCAGATCAGCCTCGATCTCGACGTGCAGGGCATGGCGGCGCTGGGGCTCGCGACCGAGGTCTCGAAGCTGAGCTTCACCGAACGCTGCACCGTGATGGAATGGATGGCGGAGGATGTGGCGGGCAAGAAGCCGCTCGCCTTCACGATCTTCGGCTCTTCCGTGGCGGAGCAGGCCGCGCTGGTGAAGGTCGCCGAGAAGAACGGCGCCGACTGGGTGATTCTCCAGCCGCCGATGGTTGGCAGCTTCGGGGCGGCCGAATATATCAGCTTCTTCGGGCGCATCGCCGAGACGACGACGCTTCCGGTCGCGATCCAGAACGCGCCGGCCTATATGGGCCGCGGCCTTTCGGCGGAGGATATCCGCGAGCTGACGCGGCGCTATCCGAATATCAGCCTGATCAAGGGCGAGGGCTCGGTCGTCGAGATCGAGCGCCTGATCGCGGTCACCGAAGGCCACCTGCCGATTCTCAACGGGCGTGGTGGGCTCGAACTGATCGACAATTTCCGCGCCGGCTGCGCCGGCATGATCCTGGCACCGGACACGATCGACTACGCGCTGCGTGCCTATGCCCGCTACAAGGCCGGTGACGAAGCGGGGGCGGATGCCGCCTATCGCGAGGTTCTGCCGGCCATCACCTTCATCATGCAGTCGATCGAGACGCTGCTTTGCTACGGAAAACGCATCTTCGGGGCGCGTGCGGGCATCCCGATCCATGATCGCGGCCCGGCATTGAGGCCGACCGAATTCGGGCTCAAGCTGGTCGAGCGTTATGCCCGGGA
The DNA here is from genome assembly GCF_037147855.1 of Allobosea sp. MMO-172. Classification (NCBI taxonomy): domain Bacteria; kingdom Pseudomonadati; phylum Pseudomonadota; class Alphaproteobacteria; order Hyphomicrobiales; family Alloboseaceae; genus Allobosea; species Allobosea sp. MMO-172. Next base: position 82,451 of record NZ_JBBCUM010000008.1, read on the forward strand.
GCTCGGCCCCTACAGCAAATGAGGATGACCAGCGATTTCGACTTGAAATGCATCGCGCCTTGGGGCACATGACGCCCACCTGCAGGGGTATAGCTCAGTTGGTAGAGCGGCGGTCTCCAAAACCGCAGGTCGCGGGTTCGAGCCCTGCTGCCCCTGCCAGTCGTCCCGCTGGCGACTTCAAGCCCGGATGCCCAAGCAGGTTGGCGAGGCATCCATGACCCAGAACATCTACGACGACGAGACCTTCTTCGCGGGCTACAGCCGGCTGCCGCGTTCGGTCCATGGTCTGGACGGCGCTCCGGAATGGCCGGTGCTGCGTGGCATGCTGCCGGAGCTTGCCGGCAAGCACGTGCTCGATCTCGGTTGCGGCTTCGGCTGGTTCTGCCGTTTCGCGGTGGGCGAGGGGGCCACGAGCGTGCTCGGCGTCGATGTCTCCGAGAAGATGCTGGAGCGGGCGCGGCGAGAGACGGCCGATTCCCGCGTCGCCTACGAGCGCGCCGATCTCGAAACCTATGCAGCGCCGGCGGGAGCGTTCGATGTCGCCTACAGCTCGCTCGCCTTCCATTACATCGAGGATCTCGCCGGGCTGTTCGGGCGGGTGCATGCGGCGCTGAAGCCGGACGGCAGCCTCGTTTGTTCGGTCGAGCATCCGATCATGACCGCGCCGGTTCGGCAGGAATGGCTCGCCGATGCCGATGGCCGCGCGACCTGGCCGGTCAACGGCTACCACGACGAGGGCAGGCGGGTGAGCAACTGGCTGGCAGAGGGCGTGGTCAAGCGCCATCGCACCATCGGAACCTATCTCGACCTGCTGCTGGGCGCCGGCTTCCGGCTCGACAGGCTGGTGGAATGGGCGCCGAGCCCGGAGCAGGTCACGGCCGAGCCGGGCTGGGCGAAAGAGCGCGAGCGACCGTTCTTCCTGCTGATAGCGGCGAGTCGGACCTGAGAGGAGGCTTGGCCCGAAAGGGTCTTGGCTAAAGGCTCCAAGCGATGTAAGAGGCTTGCAATGACGGCGCGCAACCCTTCCCGGGTTCCGCGCCGCGAATGTTTCAGGACGGCCGAATCGGCACCGCACGGGATCGCGGAACGGTTCGGAACCCGAGGTGGTTCATGGCGAAATCCAATCCCTTCCAGTTCCTGCAGGACGTGCGCTCCGAGGCGACCAAGGTCACCTGGCCGTCCCGCCGCGAGACGCTGATCACCACGGGCCTCGTGCTCGCGATGGTGGTCCTGTCCAGCCTGTTCTTCCTCTTCACCGATACCGTCATCCGCTGGGTGCTCGGCCTCGTCCTCGGCGCCCGTTGAACGGAATTACGAACGTGAGCACCCGCTGGTATATCGTCCACGCTTATTCGAACTTCGAGAACAAGGTCGCCCAGTCGATCCGCGACCAGGCCGCGCAGCGTAACCTCGCCGACAAGTTCGACGAAGTTCTGGTGCCGACCGAGAAGGTCGTCGAGGTTCGCCGCGGCCGCAAGGTCGACACCGAGCGCAAGTTCTTCCCGGGCTACGTCCTGGTGAAGTGCGAGATGACCGACGAGGTCTATCACCTCATCAAGAACACGCCGAAGGTCACCGGCTTCCTGGGCGCCGACAAGGCCAAGCCCATGCCGATCCCCGAGCACGAGGCGATGCGCATCAAGGGCCAGGTGGCCGAGGGCATCGAGCGGCCGAAGCCGACGATCGTTTTCGAGGTCGGCGAGCAGGTCAAGGTCGCGGACGGCCCCTTCGCCTCGTTCAACGGCGTCGTCGAGGATGTCGACCATGCTCGCGCCCGCCTCAAGGTCGCGGTCTCGATCTTCGGCCGCGCCACGCCGGTCGAGCTCGAATATAGCCAGGTCGAGAAGCTCTGACCACGCGCGCTGCGGACTGACGATTGCGCCGGGCCTTGCGTCCCGGCATGCTGATGGCATCACGGGGGGGTGCCATGGCCCGTTGGTCGGATTGCTATCTGCTTTCGGAAGTGAGGCTGCGGCGCCCCGAACTGCAGTCGTCGGGCGTCTATGAACTCGGCTTCATCCGGCGCCGGGCGGGGAGCCTCGAGAGCGAATTCACGCCGTTCTATGTCGGCAAGGCGAAGGTGCTCTACAATCGCCTGTCGAGCTACGTGTCGGCGCGCTGCCATAACGAACTGATCCGGATTCAACATGAAACCGGCCATCTCCGGATTTGGTATCATACGTTCCGGACGCTTTCTTACGCGGACAGCGAGGCGCGGTTGCAGAACCGTCTCGGCATCGGCGATGCCGGCTATTATCGCTGGAACAAACGCCTGGAGTTCCTCGGCCGCAACGACGCTCTGCTCTGAAGGCATCGATTTCGGCTTCCCTTCGGCGCTCCCTTATGTCATAGGGCGCGCCTCAACCGCGTGGGAGGCGTGCCGGTCGCCAGCCGGACTCAAGGCGCCGCACCACGCACTGCAACCACCCCGGCCCCGATGAAGAGCATCGGCAGGCGGGGTCGTCGTCGTTCCGAATAGGCATCGGGGCGGACGGCAGGAGCAGCCATCATGGCGAAGAAGATCACGGGCTACGTGAAGCTTCAGGTTCCGGCGGGCGCGGCCAATCCGTCGCCGCCGATCGGTCCGGCGCTGGGTCAGCGCGGCCTCAACATCATGGAATTCTGCAAGGCCTTCAACGCGAAGACCCAGCAGATGGAAAAGGGCATGCCGATCCCGGTGATCATCACCGCGTATGCCGATCGTTCCTTTACCTTCGAGATGAAGCAGCCGCCGGTCTCGTACTGGCTGAAGAAGGCCGCCGGCCTGACCTCGGGCTCGAAGACCCCGGGCAAGGGCGGCAATGTCGGCAAGGTCACCACTGCGCAGATCGCCGAGATCGCCGAGAAGAAGATGGCCGATCTGAACTGTGACACCGTCGAATCGGCTTCGGCCATGATCCGTGGCTCGGCCCGCTCGATGGGCCTGGAAGTCGTGGGCTGAGGGAGGCTGACCAATGGCACATGTCGGAAAGCGCGTCGTCAAGGGCCGTGAAGGCATTGACCGCACCAAGCTGTACTCGCTCGACCAGGCTGTCACGTTCATCAAGGAACGCGCCAACGCCAAGTTCGACGAGACTGTCGAGATCGCGATGAATCTCGGCGTCGATCCCCGTCACGCCGACCAGATGGTCCGCGGCGTCTGCAACCTGCCGAACGGCTCGGGCCGCACGCTGCGCGTCGCCGTCTTCGCCCGCGGCGCCAAGGCCGACGAGGCCAAGGCTGCGGGTGCCGACATCGTCGGCGCTGAGGAGCTGGTCGAGACCGTTCAGAAGGGCGAGATCAACTTCGATCGCTGCATCGCGACCCCGGACATGATGGGTCTCGTCGGCCGTCTCGGTAAGGTGCTCGGCCCGCGCGGCCTGATGCCGAACCCGCGCGTCGGCACCGTCACCATGGACGTGACCGCCGCCGTCGCCGCCTCGAAGGGCGGTTCGGTCGAGTTCCGCGTCGAGAAGGCCGGTATCGTCCACGCCGCCGTCGGCAAGGCCTCGTTCTCGGCCGAGAAGCTCTCGGAGAACATCAAGGCGTTCGTCGACTCCGTCGCCAAGGCGAAGCCCGCCGGCGCCAAGGGCACCTATATCCAGCGCGTCGCCCTGTCGTCGACGATGGGCCCGGGCGTCAAGATCGAGCCGAACACCGTCATCGGCGGCTGATCAGGCTCAGGGAAGGGCGGCTGGCTGACTGGCCGCCCACCCGCTCTTGATTTTGTGAAGTCAAGAGCCTACTTGGCAGGAACAGGCGAAGGCGCTATACGCACGCCTGTTTCCATAAGTGAAGGGGCTCCAGCGTGCCTGGCACGAAGGGGTCTGTTTCGCGTTTTTCGGCGGTTTTCCGCTGAAGAATGGGTGATTTGAGCCAGGGAAAGCGATTTCCAAGGCATGGAATCATCCAGTCCTGTCTGAGACTGCAGGTGCCTTCCCGGTTCGTCCGGGAGCATAATTTCGCCAAGAGGCCTGCATAGACGGTGCAAGAGCTTAGTCCCGGATCGCAAGATCCGGAAAAGACGGTTCGAACCATCTCGCCCGGTCGTGGCCCTCAAGGGTCGGGAGCGGGGACAGGGCACCAAGCGTCGCTTTGCGGGACGCCGGTGTCAACCGGGGTTTCGGGAAGCGGCATTTGCAACCGGCGGCCAGCCCTCAAGGCTTGTCGCCTACCGGAGAGAGCCCAGTGGATAAAGCGGCAAAGAAAGATGCCGTCGCGTCGCTGAACGATGTGTTTTCGAGCACGTCGGTCGTCGTCGTGGCCCACTATGCGGGTTTGACCGTGGCCCAGTTCCAGAAGCTTCGTCGCGAGATGAAGGCGAATGGCGCCACTGTTAAGGTCGCAAAGAACCGCTTGGCCAAGATCGCTCTTGAAGGCACCGACGTCGCGTCCATCAGCAAGCTGCTGACGGGTCCCACCCTGATCGCTTATTCAAACGATCCGGTCGCGGCGCCGAAGGTCGCCACCGCTTTCGCCAAGGAAAACGACAAGCTCGTCATCCTGGGCGGCGCGATGGGCACGACCGCCCTGAACCCCGATGGTGTCAAGGCTCTGGCCACGATGCCCTCGCTCGACGAAATGCGCGCCAAACTCATCGGCCTCATCCAGGCCCCGGCTACGAAGCTCGCGCAGCTCACGAACGCGCCCGCCGGCAAGCTGGCTCGCGTGGTTCAGGCTTACGCCGACAAGAATGCGGCTTGATAGCCAGCAACCTTTATCGTTCGAACCTCTTAAGACAGGAAGTTAAACATGGCCGATCTCGCCAAGCTCGTCGACGAACTGTCGTCGCTCACCGTTCTCGAGGCTGCTGACCTCGCCAAGATGCTCGAAGAGAAGTGGGGCGTTTCCGCCGCCGCCGCCGTCGCCGTTGCGGCTGGTCCGGCTGCTGGTGGTGGCGCTGCCGCCGCTGCTGAAGAGCAGACCGAGTTCACCGTCGTTCTTGCCGCCGCCGGCGACAAGAAGATCGAGGTGATCAAGGAAGTCCGCGCCATCACCGGCCTGGGCCTGAAGGAAGCCAAGGACCTCGTCGAAGGCGCTCCGAAGCCGCTCAAGGAAGGCGTTGCCAAGGACGAGGCCGAGAAGCTCAAGAAGCAGCTCGAGGCCGTCGGCGCCAAGGTCGAGCTCAAGTGAGCTTGGGCCGGCTGATGCCGGTCCGACCGTAGTCACTATCGACAGTCCCGGGGCATTCAAGCCTCCGGGGCTGTTGCGTCGTTTCCGAAAGGCGCGGCGAATCGATGAGGCAGATCGTGCGATTTGCCTCGAACGGCTGACCCGGCGGCCTTGCCGCCGGCTCTGCAGGACCTCCGGGTCAGCCGTCTGCAACAGCGGTTCATCGACAGATGAATCTGCGCGGATGTGTCAAGGTTGGGCATGGCGTTCTCCGCCGGGCCCGAAGAACGCGAGGAACAACATGGTCAATTCGCTCCAGGGTCGCAGGCGCGTCCGCAAGTTCTTCGGCAAGCTCAAGGAAGTGGCGGAGATGCCGAACCTCATCGAGGTTCAGAAGGCGTCCTACGACCAGTTCCTGATGGTCGACGAGCCCAAGGGCGGCCGCGCCGACGAGGGTCTGCAGTCCGTCTTCAAGTCCGTCTTCCCGATCGGCGATTTCTCCGGCGCCTCGCTGCTGGAGTTCGTGAAGTACACCTTCGAGCCGCCGAAATACGACGTCGACGAGTGCCGCCAGCGCGGCATGACCTTCTCCGCGCCGCTCAAGGTGACGCTGCGCCTGATCGTGTTCGATATCGATCCGGACACCCAGGCCAAGTCGGTCAAGGACATCAAGGAGCAGGATGTCTACATGGGCGACATGCCGCTCATGACCGACAACGGCACCTTCATCGTCAACGGCACCGAGCGCGTCATCGTCTCGCAGATGCACCGTTCGCCGGGCGTGTTCTTCGACCACGACAAGGGCAAGACCCATTCCTCGGGCAAGCTGCTCTTCGCCGCGCGCATCATCCCCTATCGCGGTTCCTGGCTCGACATCGAGTTCGACGCCAAGGACATCGTCTATGCCCGTATCGACCGGAAGCGTAAGATCCCGGTCACCTCGCTGCTGTTCGCGCTCGGCATGGACGGCGAGGAGATCCTCAACCGCTTCTACAACCACATCACCTACGCCAAGGACGCCAAGGGCTGGCGCGTTCCCTACGACGCGGAGCGCATGAAGGGCTTCAAGGCCTCCGAGGACCTGATCGACGCCGATACCGGCGAGGTCGTGGTCGAGGCCGGCAAGAAGCTCGTCGCCCGCACCGCCCGCCAGCTGGCCGAGAAGGGCCTGAAGTTCCTGCGCGCGCAGGACGAGGACCTGTACACCCAGTACATCGCCGAGGACCTGGTCAACCCGGCGACGGGCGAGGTCTATGCCGAGGCCGGCGAGGAGATCACCGAGAAGCTGCTGAAGCAGCTCGTCGACGAAGGCTTCGACGAGATCCCGGTGCTCGACATCGACCACATCACGGTCGGCCCCTACATCCGCAACACGCTGAACGTCGACAAGAACTCGCGCCGCGAGGAAGCCCTGTTCGACATCTACCGCGTGATGCGTCCGGGCGAGCCGCCGACCCTCGAGACGGCTGAGAACATGTTCCAGTCGCTGTTCTTCGATGCCGAGCGCTACGACCTCTCGGCCGTGGGCCGCGTCAAGATGAACATGCGCCTCGACCTCGATGCCGAGGACACCGTGCGCATCCTGCGCAAGGAAGACATCTTCGCGGTCGTCAAGGCGCTGGTCGACCTGCGCGACGGCAAGGGCGAGATCGACGACATCGACCATCTCGGCAACCGCCGCGTGCGCTCGGTCGGCGAGCTCATGGAGAACCAGTACCGCCTGGGCCTGCTCCGCATGGAGCGCGCCATCAAGGAGCGCATGTCCTCGGTCGATATCGACACGGTCATGCCGCAGGACCTGATCAACGCGAAGCCGGCGGCTGCCGCCGTGCGCGAGTTCTTCGGCTCGTCGCAGCTCTCGCAGTTCATGGACCAGACCAACCCGCTCTCGGAAGTCACCCACAAGCGCCGTCTCTCGGCGCTTGGCCCGGGCGGCCTGACCCGCGAGCGCGCCGGCTTCGAGGTGCGCGACGTGCACCCGACCCACTACGGCCGCATCTGCCCGATCGAGACGCCGGAAGGTCCGAATATCGGTCTGATCAACTCGCTCGCCACCTTCGCGCGGGTGAACAAGTATGGCTTCATCGAGAGCCCGTATCGCCGCATCCGTGACGGCAAGGTCACGAACGAGGTGATCTATCTCTCGGCGATGGAAGAGGCGAAGTACAATGTCGCCCAGGCGAATGCCGCCGTCGACGCCGAAGGCCGCCTGACGGACGACCTGATCGTCTGCCGCCGCGCCGGCGAAGTCATCGTCACCCCGGTCGACAAGGTCGACTTCCAGGACGTGTCGCCGAAGCAGCTCGTCTCGGTCGCCGCGGCGCTGATCCCGTTCCTTGAGAACGACGACGCGAACCGCGCGCTGATGGGCTCGAACATGCAGCGCCAGGCGGTGCCGCTGGTTCGCGCCGACGCGCCCTTCGTCGGCACCGGCATGGAAGCCGTCGTCGCCCGTGACTCGGGCGCTGCGATCGCGGCCCGCCGCGGCGGTATCGTCGACCAGGTCGACGCGACCCGTATCGTTATCCGCGCTTCGGACGAGATGGACCCGACCAAGCCCGGCGTCGACATCTACCGCCTGCAGAAGTTCCAGCGCTCCAACCAGTCGACCTGCATCACGCAGCGTCCGCTGGTCCGCGTCGGTGACATCGTCAAGAAGGGCGACATCGTCGCCGACGGCCCGTCGACGGAGTTCGGCGAGCTCGCGCTCGGCCGCAACGTGCTCGTCGCGTTCATGCCGTGGAACGGTTACAACTTCGAGGACTCGATCCTTCTCTCCGAGAACATCGTGGCCCAGGACGTCTTCACCTCGATCCATATCGAGGAGTTCGAGGTCATGGCCCGCGACACCAAGCTCGGCCCGGAGGAAATCACGCGCGACATTCCGAACGTTTCGGAAGAGGCGCTGAAGAACCTAGACGAAGCCGGCATCGTCTATATCGGCGCTGAAGTGGCGGCGGGCGACATCCTCGTCGGCAAGATCACGCCGAAGGGCGAGAGCCCGATGACCCCGGAAGAGAAGCTGCTGCGCGCCATCTTCGGCGAAAAGGCTTCGGACGTGCGCGACACCTCGCTGCGCGTTCCCCCGGGCGTGCAGGGCACGATCGTCGAGGTCCGCGTGTTCAACCGCCATGGCGTCGACAAGGACGAGCGCGCCCAGGCGATCGAGCGCGAGGAGATCGAGCGTCTCGCCAAGGACCGTGACGACGAGCAGGCGATCCTGGACCGTAACACCTTCGCGCGTCTGGCCGAGATCCTGACCGGCAAGACCGGCCTTGCCGGCCCGAAGGGCTTCAAGAAGGACACGCTCATCACCCGCGAGGTGATGAGCGAGTTCCCGCGCTCGCAGTGGTGGCTGTTCGCGACCGCCGAAGACGCGCTGATGACCGAGATCGAGGCGATGCGGAAGCAGTACGACGAGTCGAAGAAGCGCCTTGAGCAGCGCTTCCTCGACAAGGTCGAGAAGCTGCAGCGTGGCGACGAGCTGCCTCCGGGCGTGATGAAGATGGTCAAGGTCTTCGTCGCGGTGAAGCGCAAGATCCAGCCGGGCGACAAGATGGCCGGCCGTCACGGCAACAAGGGCGTGGTCTCGCGCATCGTGCCGGTGGAGGACATGCCGTTCCTCGAGGACGGCACCCACGCCGACATCGTGCTGAACCCGCTCGGCGTGCCCTCGCGCATGAATGTCGGTCAGATCCTGGAGACCCATCTGGGTTGGGCTGCGGCCGGTCTCGGCAAGCAGATCTCGAAGGCTCTCGACGCCTACAAGAAGTCCAACGACTTCAAGGCGCTGAAGGCCGAGTTCGATGCCGTCTACGAGGATAACGAGATCATCGCCTCGATGGACGAGAACGAGCTCGTCGAGATGGGCCAGAACCTGCGCCGCGGCGTTCCCGTCGCGACCCCGGTGTTCAACGGCGCCAAGGAGGCCGATATCGAGCGGCTCCTGGAGCAGGCCGGCCTGCATTCGTCTGGTCAGTCGACCCTCTATGACGGCCGCACGGGTGAGCCTTTCGACCGCAAGGTGACGATGGGCTACATCTACATGCTCAAGCTGCACCACCTGGTCGACGACAAGATCCACGCCCGTTCGATCGGTCCGTACTCGCTCGTCACCCAGCAGCCGCTGGGCGGCAAGGCGCAGTTCGGCGGCCAGCGCTTCGGCGAAATGGAGGTCTGGGCGCTCGAAGCCTATGGCGCCGCCTACACCCTGCAGGAAATGCTGACGGTGAAGTCGGACGACGTCGCGGGCCGCACCAAGGTCTACGAGTCGATCGTGCGCGGCGAGGACAACTTCGAGGCGGGCATCCCCGAGAGCTTCAACGTTCTCGTCAAGGAAATGCGCTCGCTCGGCCTCAACGTCGAGCTGATCAACAACAAGGTGAAGCCGGGCGAGTTGCCGCCGGCCGAAGCGGCCGAGTGAGTCGTTAACCAAACCTTGGGTACATGCCGGCGGCGCTGATGCCGCCGGCCACGGATTTCAGAAGCCGGGCAGGGTGGCCTTCGTCCCCGCCGGCTAGAGGAGACAGGCGATGAAGCAAGAGGTCATGAACCTTTTCGGCCAGCAGCCGGTCCAGCAGGCCTTCGACGCGATCAAGATTTCGATCGCGAGCCCGGAGAAGATCCTGTCCTGGTCCTATGGCGAGATCAAAAAGCCGGAGACCATCAACTACCGCACGTTCAAGCCGGAGCGTGACGGCCTGTTCTGCGCGCGCATCTTCGGGCCGATCAAGGACTACGAGTGCCTGTGCGGCAAGTACAAGCGCATGAAGTTCAAGGGCGTCATCTGCGAGAAGTGCGGCGTGGAAGTCACGCTCGCCCGCGTCCGGCGCGAGCGCATGGGCCATATCGAGCTGGCCGCCCCGGTTGCGCATATCTGGTTCCTGAAGTCGCTGCCCTCGCGCATCGGCCTCCTGATGGATATGCCGCTCAAGGACCTGGAGCGCATCCTCTATTTCGAAAGCTATGTCGTCATCGAGCCGGGCCTCACCCCGCTCAAGGACCGTCAGCTGCTGTCGGAAGAAGAGTATGTCCGGGCTCAGGAAGAGTACGGCGCGGACACCTTCACCGCCATGATCGGCGCGGAAGCCATCCGCGAGATGCTGCGCGCGCTCGACCTCGACCAGATCAACGCCGATCTCAAGCATGAGATCGCGACGACGACGTCGGAGCTGAAGCCCAAGAAGCTGATGAAGCGCCTCAAGATCATCGAGGCCTTCCAGGAGTCGGGCAACAAGCCGGAATGGATGGTGATGACCCAGATCCCGGTCATCCCGCCGGATCTGCGCCCGCTCGTTCCGCTCGATGGCGGCCGCTTCGCGACCTCGGACCTGAACGACCTCTATCGCCGCGTCATCAACCGCAACAACCGCCTGAAGCGCCTCATCGAGCTGCGCGCGCCGGACATCATCATCCGCAACGAGAAGCGGATGCTGCAGGAGTCCGTCGACGCCCTGTTCGACAACGGCCGCCGCGGCCGCGTCATCACGGGTGCCAACAAGCGCCCGCTGAAGTCGCTCGCCGACATGCTGAAGGGCAAGCAGGGCCGCTTCCGCCAGAACCTGCTCGGCAAGCGCGTCGACTACTCGGGCCGTTCGGTCATCGTCGTCGGCCCGGAGATGAAGCTGCATCAGTGCGGCCTGCCGAAGAAGATGGCGCTGGAGCTGTTCAAGCCGTTCATCTATGCGCGCCTCGACGCCAAGGGCTACTCGACCACGGTCAAGCAGGCCAAGAAGCTCGTCGAGAAGGAGAAGCCGGAGGTCTGGGATATCCTGGACGAGGTCATCCGCGAGCATCCGGTGATGCTGAACCGCGCCCCGACGCTGCACCGCCTCGGCATCCAGGCCTTCGAGCCCGTGCTGATCGAGGGCAAGGCGATCCAGCTGCACCCGCTGGTCTGCGCCGCCTTCAACGCGGACTTCGACGGCGACCAGATGGCCGTGCACGTCCCGCTGTCGCTCGAGGCGCAGCTGGAAGCGCGCGTGCTGATGATGTCGACCAACAACATCCTGCACCCGGCGAACGGCATGCCGATCATCGTGCCGTCGCAGGACATCGTGCTCGGCCTCTACTACCTCTCGATCATCTCGGATGGCGAGCCGGGCCAGGGCAAGATCTTCGGTGATTTCGGCGAGCTCGAATACGCGCTGCACGAGAAGGTCGTGACGCTGCATTCGAAGATCAAATACCGCTGGACCGGCATCGGCCATGACGGCAAGCCGTACACCAAGATCTACGACACCACGCCGGGTCGCGTGATCCTCTCGACCGCGCTGCCGGAGCACCCGGCTGTGTCCTTCGACGTCGTCAACAAGCTGATGACCAAGAAGGAGATCTCCGGAATGATCGACGCCGTATATCGCGGCTGCGGTCAGAAGGAATCGGTGATCTTCTGCGACCGCGTCATGGCGCTCGGCTTCCGCCACGCGTTCAAGGCCGGCATCTCCTTCGGCAAGGACGACATGGTCGTGCCGGAGAACAAGTGGCAGATCGTCGACACGACCCGCGCGCTCGCCAAGGATTACGAGCAGCAGTACCAGGACGGCCTGATCACCCAGGGCGAGAAGTACAACAAGGTCGTCGACGCTTGGGCGAAGTGCTCCGACAAGCTCGCCCAGGAGATGATGGCCCGCATCTCGACCGTCCAGAAGGACGAGACCGGCCGCGACAAGCAGATCAACTCGATCTACATGATGTCGCACTCGGGCGCCCGTGGTTCGCCGGCGCAGATGCGCCAGCTCGCCGCCATGCGCGGCCTGATGGCCAAGCCGTCGGGCGAGATCATCGAGAGCCCGATCATCTCGAACTTCAAGGAAGGCCTAGACGTTCTCGAGTACTTCAACTCGACCCACGGCGCCCGCAAGGGTCTCGCCGACACGGCACTCAAGACGGCCAACTCCGGCTATCTCACCCGCCGTCTCGTCGACGTGGCGCAGGACGCGATCATCTCCGAGGTGGATTGCGGCTCGGATAACGGCATCAAGATGCGCGCCATCGTCGATGCCGGCCAGGTCGTCGCTTCGCTCGGCATGCGCATCCTGGGTCGCGCTGCGGCCGAGGACGTCGTCGATGTCGATGGCAATGTGCTCGTCGCCAAGGGCGTCGTGATCGAAGAGAGCGACATCGCCAGGATCAACGCCGCCGGCGTCCAGGAGGTGAAGATCCGTTCGGTTCTCACCTGTGAGACCAAGAACGGCGTCTGCGCCACCTGCTATGGTCGCGACCTCGCTCGCGGCACGCCCGTCAACATGGGCGAGGCCGTCGGCGTCATCGCGGCGCAGTCGATCGGCGAGCCGGGCACGCAGCTCACCATGCGTACCTTCCACATCGGCGGCGCGGCCACCATCGCCGACCAGTCCTTCGTCGAGTCGAACTTCGAAGGCACGGTCAAGATGCGCAACCGCAACGTCGCGCGGAACTCGGACGGCGACCTCATCGCCATGGCGCGCAACATCGCCATCGTGATCGTCGGTCCGGACGGCGCCGAGCGCGCGGTCCATCGCGTCCAGTTCGGCTCCAAGCTGCGCGTAGACGAGGGCGACAAGGTCAAGCGCGGCCAGCGTCTGATCGAGTGGGACCCCTATTCCCGCCCGATCCTCGCGGAAGTGGACGGCAAGGTCGGCTACGAGGACCTCGTGGACGGCATGTCGATCACCGAGACGACCGACGAGGCGACCGGCATCTCGAAGCGCGTCGTCATCGACTGGCGCGGTTCGGCCCGCACGGCCGATCTCAAGCCGGCGATGGTGATCCAGGGCCCCGACGGGAAGGTCGCGAAGCTCGCCCGCGGTGGCGAAGCCCGCTACATCCTGCCGGTCGACGGCATCATCTCGGTGGAGCCGGGCCATGCGATCAAGGCCGGCGACGTGCTCGCCCGTGTCTCGACCGACTCGGCCAAGACCCGCGACATCACCGGCGGTCTGCCGCGCGTCGCGGAGCTGTTCGAGGCGCGTCGTCCGAAGGATGCGGCGATCATTGCCGAGAAGTCGGGCGTCATCGGCTTCGGCAAGGATTACAAGAACAAGCGTCGCGTCACGCTGACGCCGCATGACGGTTCCGACGGGGTCGAGTACCTGATCCCGAAGGGCAAGCACATCCATCTCCAGGAAGGCGATGTCGTGGAGGTCGGCGACTATATCCTCGACGGCAACCCGGCCCCGCACGACATCCTTGCGATCAAGGGCGTCGAGGAGCTGGCAGCTTATCTGGTCAACGAAATCCAGGAGGTCTATCGCCTCCAGGGCGTGACCATCAACGATAAGCACATCGAGGTCATCGTCCGGCAGATGCTGCAGAAGGTCGAGATCACCGAGTCCGGCGACAGCGACATCCTGACCGGCGATCAGGTCGATCGGATCGAGCTGGAAGAGGTCAACGCGAAGCTGCGCGAAGAGGGCAAGAAGCCGGCATCCGGCGTTCCGGTCCTGCTCGGCATCACCAAGGCCTCGCTGCAGACCCGCTCCTTCATCTCGGCGGCGTCCTTCCAGGAGACCACTCGCGTCCTCACCGAGGCGGCGGTCAACGGCAAGTCGGACATGCTCGAAGGCCTCAAGGAGAACGTCATCGTCGGCTCGCTCATCCCGGCCGGCACCGGCGCCCAGGTTGCCCGCATCAAGCAGGTGGCCACGCGTCGCGACGATCTCATCGTCGGCCAGAAGGCGGATGCGGCGGCCAAGGCCGCCAAGGCAGCCGCCGCGGTCCTCCCGGCTGCCGAGTAAGCAGCCCGACGAAAGCCAGATGTTACGGAACGGCCGCCTTCGGGCGGCCGTTTTGCTTTCTTGGGCGGCATTCCTTGCCGTCCGTATGAGCTTGCAGCCTGGCGCCGCGCGGCCCGGCAGAGCGAGCTCTCGGCCCTGCTCGCCCGCATGGCGGCCCGATAGGGCGGGGTGGCAAGCTCGCCGGACGACCCCACGACCGGATGATTCTGTTCTGGGGATGGTGTGACGCTCGGGATCGAAGGGAGCTGTACGCCCCGGTTCGGCTCGCTATGCTGTCGACCGGCGCACGGCCTTCGGTCGCGCAGGGCTCGAAGACGTCATTCGCCCAGCGATTGGCGGAAATGCGGGCCGAAACGCGCCTCAAACCTGAATCCGGGGTTGACGCGAATCTCCGCGTGAGTCATAAGCGCGCCACTGTCGACGGCTGTCGGACACGTTTGTCGCTTGTGCATGGTTCGCAAGCGAGTCTCGCGACCGAAACTCCGTCGGAATTCCAGCGTCGATTGACGACATGGCAGGATGCATGAACGCGGGTTTTCCGTGTTCCTCTGCTGGCGAACGCGCCTGAGGCCCCTGAAAGGGCGCCGATGGCGCGGCTTCGTTTATGTCATGGCTTTGCTCGGCCTGGGAGATTGACCAGGAATTTCCAAACGCTCAGTGGGGCGAGAGGCCAGAATGCCGACAATCAGCCAGCTCATCCGCAAGTCGCGGTCGCCCGTGAAGGCGCGTAACACCGCCCCGGCGCTTGAGAATTGCCCGCAGAAGCGCGGCGTTTGCACGCGCGTCTATACGACGACCCCGAAGAAGCCGAACTCGGCGCTCCGCAAGGTTGCGAAGGTTCGCCTGACCAACGGCTTCGAGGTGATCGGCTACATCCCCGGCGAGGGTCACAACCTCCAGGAGCACTCTGTCGTCATGATCCGTGGCGGCCGCGTGAAGGACCTTCCCGGCGTGCGCTATCACATCCTGCGCGGTGTGCTCGACACGCAGGGCGTCAAGAACCGCAAGCAGCGCCGTTCGAAGTACGGCGCGAAGCGTCCCAAGTAATTTCGGCCCGACCGGCCGGGCGACCTGCCTGAGCCGGTTCGCCGCGTTGAAGATTTACGGAGACTAGACGATGTCCCGCCGCCATAGTGCCGAAAAGCGCGAAGTTATCCCGGACCCGAAGTTCGGCGATATCGTCGTGACCAAGTTCATGAACTCGGTCATGTACGAAGGTAAGAAGTCGACCGCCGAGCGGATCGTCTACGGTGCCTTCGACATCATCGAGGCGAAGACCAAGAGCGAGCCGCTCGGCGTCTTCAAGTCGGCGCTCGAGAACGTCGCTCCGGCGATCGAGGTCCGTTCGCGTCGCGTCGGCGGCGCGACCTATCAGGTTCCGGTCGAGGTTCGCACCGAGCGTCGTCAGGCGCTGGCGATCCGCTGGCTGATCGCTGCCGCTCGCGGCCGCAACGACAAGACCATGGTGGAGCGCCTGTCGGCTGAGCTGATGGATGCCGCCAACAACCGCGGCAACGCCGTCAAGAAGCGCGAAGACACGCACCGGATGGCGGAAGCCAACCGCGCCTTCTCGCACTACCGCTGGTAAGCGGCGCGCTGACCCGAGACATAGAGCACGATCATGGCCCGTTCCCATCCCATCGACCGTTATCGCAACTTCGGCATCATGGCCCACATTGATGCCGGCAAGACGACGACGACCGAGCGCATCCTCTACTACACCGGCAAGTCCCATAAGATCGGCGAAGTCCATGACGGCGCCGCCACCATGGACTGGATGACGCAGGAGCAGGAGCGTGGCATCACGATCACCTCGGCTGCGACGACCTGCTTCTGGCGCGACAACCGCCTGAACATCATCGACACCCCCGGCCACGTCGACTTCACCATCGAAGTCGAGCGTTCGCTGCGCGTGCTCGACGGCGCCGTCTGCGTTCTCGACGGCAACCAGGGCGTCGAGCCCCAGACCGAGACCGTCTGGCGCCAGGCCGACAAGTACGACGTTCCGCGCGTCGTGTTCGTCAACAAGATGGACAAGATCGGCGCCGATTTCTATCGCTGCGTCCAGGACATCATCGACCGCGTCGCCGGCAAGCCCGTCTGCCTGCAGATCCCGATCGGTTCGGAGTCCAACTTCGCGGGCGTCGTCGACCTCGTGAAGATGAAGGCGATCGTCTGGAATGGCGAGGCGCTCGGCGCTTCGTTCGAAGAGCAGGACATCCCGGCCGATCTCGCCGACAAGGCTGCTGAGTATCGCTCGAAGCTCGTCGAGGCCGCCGTCGAGATGGACGACGCCGCGATGGAGGCTTACCTCGAAGGTAACGAGCCGGACGCCGACACCCTGCGTCGCCTGGTGCGCACCGCCGTGCAGCGCCGCGCGTTCCATCCGGTCCTCTGCGGTTCGTCCTTCAAGAACAAGGGCGTGCAGCCGCTGCTCGACGCCGTCGTCGACTATCTGCCGTCGCCGGTGGATCGCGGCGCGGTCGAAGGCATCGACTTCAAGACCGAAGAGCCGACCACTCGCAACCCGACCGACTCCGATCCGTTCGCGATGCTCGCGTTCAAGATCATGGACGACCCCTTCGTCGGCACCATCACCTTCTGCCGCATCTATTCGGGCAAGGTCGAAGCTGGCCAGGGCGTCATCAACTCGACCCGCGACAAGAAGGAGCGCGTCGGTCGCATGCTCCTGATGCATGCGAACAACCGCGAGGACATCAAGGAGGCTTATGCCGGCGACATCGTCGCCCTGGCCGGCCTCAAGGACGTCCGCACCGGCGACACGCTCTGCGACCCGACCAACGCGGTCATCCTTGAGCGCATGGAGTTCCCCGAGCCGGTCATCACGATCGCGATCGAGCCGAAGTCCAAGGCCGACCAGGAGAAGCTGGGCCTCGCCCTGTCGAAGCTCGCGAACGAGGATCCGTCCTTCCGCGTGTCGACCGACCAGGAGAGCGGCCAGACCATCCTGAAGGGCATGGGCGAGCTGCATCTCGACATCAAGGTCGACATCCTGAAGCGCACCTACAAGGTCGACGCCAATATCGGCGCGCCGCAGGTTGCGTATCGCGAGACGCTGACCAAGAAGGCCGAGGTCGACTACACCCACAAGAAGCAGACCGGCGGTACGGGCCAGTTCGCTCGCGTCAAGCTCGTCATCGAGCCGAACGAGACCGGCAAGGGCTTCGAGTTTGAGTCGAAGATCGTCGGCGGCGCGGTGCCGAAGGAGTACATCCCGGGCGTCGAAAAGGGCCTGAACTCGGTCATCGGCTCCGGCGTGCTCGCCGGCTTCCCGGTGGTCGACGTCAAGGTCTCGCTGATCGACGGCGCCTTCCACGAAGTCGACTCGTCGGCCCTGGCCTTCGAAATCGCCTCCCGTGCGGCGCTCCGCGAGGGTCTGCAGAAGGGCGGCTCCGTCCTGCTCGAGCCGATCATGAAGGTCGAGGTCGTGACCCCGGAAGACTACACCGGCTCGGTCATCGGCGACCTGAACTCGCGTCGTGGCCAGATCCAGGGCCAGGACATGCGCGGCAACGCCGTCGTGATCAACGCGATGGTTCCGCTGGCGAACATGTTCGGCTACGTGAACCAGCTTCGCTCGTTCTCGCAGGGCCGTGCCAACTACACGATGCAGTTCGACCACTATGAGCAGGTGCCGTCGGCGGTGGCCGCCGAGGTCCAGGCCAAGTACGCCTGAACCCCGCACCGAACCGACTGACCATTTGAACAAGATCTGACGGAGGCTACGATGGCCAAAGAGAAGTTTTCGCGGAACAAGCCGCACTGCAACATTGGAACGATTGGTCACGTTGACCATGGCAAGACGTCTTTGACGGCTGCGATCACGAAGGTTCTGGCCGAGACGGGCGGCGCTTCGTTCACGGCGTATGACCAGATCGACAAGGCCCCGGAAGAGAAGGCGCGCGGCATCACGATCTCGACCGCTCACGTCGAGTACGAGACGGCGAACCGCCACTATGCCCACGTCGACTGCCCCGGCCACGCCGACTACGTGAAGAACATGATCACGGGCGCGGCGCAGATGGACGGCGCGATCCTGGTTGTGTCGGCTGCCGACGGCCCGATGCCGCAGACCCGCGAGCACATCCTGCTGGCGCGCCAGGTCGGCGTTCCCGCGCTGGTGGTGTTCATGAACAAGGTCGACCTGGTCGACGACGCCGAGCTGCTCGAGCTCGTCGAGATGGAGATCCGCGAGCTCCTCTCGAAGTACGACTTCCCCGGCGACGACATCCCGATCACCAAGGGCTCGGCCAAGGTCGCGCTGGACAACGGCGACAAGGCGATCGGCCATGACGCGGTCGTCGCGCTGATGAAGACGGTGGACGAGTACATCCCGCAGCCGGAGCGTCCGATCGACCAGCCGTTCCTGATGCCGGTCGAAGACGTGTTCTCGATCTCGGGCCGTGGCACGGTTGTGACCGGCCGCGTCGAGCGCGGCATCGTCAAGGTCGGCGAGGAAATCGAGATCGTCGGCCTGAAGGACACGGTGAAGACGACCGTCACGGGCGTCGAGATGTTCCGCAAGCTGCTGGACCAGGGCCAGGCCGGCGACAACATCGGCGCGCTGCTGCGCGGCACGAAGCGTGAGGACGTCGAGCGCGGCCAGGTGCTGTGCAAGCCGGGCTCGGTGAAGCCGCACACGAAGTTCAAGGCCGAGGCCTACATTCTGACGAAGGAAGAGGGTGGCCGTCACACGCCGTTCTTCACCAACTACCGCCCGCAGTTCTACTTCCGCACGACGGACGTGACCGGCGTGGTCTCGCTGCCGGAAGGCACGGAGATGGTGATGCCGGGCGACAACATCTCGATGGAGGTGACGCTGATCGCCCCGATCGCGATGGAAGAGAAGCTGCGCTTCGCCATCCGCGAAGGCGGTCGCACCGTCGGCGCCGGCGTCGTCGCCAGCATCATCGCGTAACGCGTTTGCGTGAGGGGCAAGGGCCCTTCGGGGCCTTTGCCTTTTCTCACGTCACGGAGAACTAAGACCATGAACGGTCAGAACATTCGGATCCGCCTCAAGGCGTTCGACCACCGCATCCTCGACGCTTCGACGCGCGAGATCGTGTCGACCGCGAAGCGGACGGGCGCCCAGGTCCGCGGACCGATTCCGCTGCCCACGCTCATCGAGAAGTTCACCGTCAACCGCTCGCCCCACATCGACAAGAAGTCGCGCGAGCAGTTCGAGATGCGGACCCACAAGCGGGTTCTCGACATCGTCGACCCGACCCCCCAGACGGTCGACGCCCTCATGAAGCTCGATCTCGCCGCCGGCGTCGACGTCGAAATCAAGCTCTGATCCGATTAAACGGGTCCTCTGTTTCCGGCGAACCCGGATGGACATGACCCCAAAGGAAGGTATGCACCGATGCGTTCCGGTGTGATTGCACAGAAAGTCGGGATGACCCGCATCTTCACGGATGCCGGCGAGCACATCCCGGTCACCGTGCTGAAGCTCGACAACTGCCAGGTCGTCGCGCATCGCACGATCGAGAAGAACGGCTATGTGGCCGTGCAGCTGGGCTCCGGCCAGGCGAAGGTGAAGAATGTCTCGAAGGCTGAGCGCGGTCATTTCGCGGTCGCCAAGGTCGAGCCGAAGCGCAAGGTGGTCGAGTTCCGCGTCAGCAATGACGCGCTGATCCCCGTCGGCGCCGAGCTGACCGCGGACCACTTCGTCGTCGGCCAGTTCGTCGATGTCTCCGGCACCACCACCGGTAAGGGTTTCGCCGGCGGTATGAAGCGCTGGAACTTCGGCGGTCTGCGCGCCACGCACGGCGTGTCGGTCTCGCATCGCTCGATCGGTTCGACCGGTGGCCGTCAGGACCCGGGCAAGACCTTCAAGAACAAGAAGATGCCGGGCCATCTCGGCGCCGAGCGCGTCACCACGCAGAACCTGCGCGTCGTCCAGACGGACGCCGAGCGCGGCCTGATCCTCGTCGAGGGCGCCGTTCCTGGCGTCGCCGGCGGCTGGATCCACGTTCGTGACGCCGTCAAGCGCGCCCTGCCGAAGGATGCGCCGCTGCCGGGCAAGTTCAAGGTTTCCGGCGAGGGCAAGGCGGAAGAGGCTCCTGCGGCCCAGGCTGAGGAGAACGCGTGATGAAATTCGATATCACCACTCTTGAAGGCAAGTCGGCCGGTTCGGTCGAGCTGTCGGATGAGGTGTTCGGCCTTGAGCCGCGCGCCGATCTGCTTGCCCGCATGGTCCGCTATCAGCTCGCCAAGCGCCGCGCCGGGACCCACAAGTCCAAGGGCCGCTCGGAAGTCGATCGCACCCGCAAGAAGATCTACAAGCAGAAGGGCACCGGCGGCGCTCGCCACGGCGCGGCTTCGGCTCCGCAGTTCCGCGGCGGCGGCAAGGCCTTCGGCCCGGTCCTGCGCGACCACGGCCACGACCTTCCCAAGAAGGTCCGTGCACTGGCTCTGCGTCACGCTCTCTCGGCCAAGGCCAAGGATGCCGGCATCATCGTGATCGACGATGCCAAGCTCTCCGAGCCGAAGACCAAGGTGCTGCTCGGCCATTTCGGCAAGCTCGACCTGTCGAGCGCGCTGATCATCGGCGGCGCCGAGATCGATACCAATTTCGGCCTGGCCGCTCGCTCGATCCCGAATGTCGACGTGCTGCCGGTTCAGGGCATCAACGTTTACGACATCCTGCGTCGCGACAAGCTTGTCCTGACGCGCGCGGCCGTCGATGCGCTGGAGGCGCGCTTCAAATGAGCCAGTCCGCCAAGAACCTCGACCCGCGCCACTACGATGTGATCGTGGCGCCGGTCATCACCGAGAAGGCGACGATGCTCTCGGAGCATAACAAGGTCGTCTTCAAGGTTGCCAAGACCGCAACGAAGCCGCAGATCAAGGCGGCGATCGAGAAGCTCTTCGACGTCAAGGTCAAGAGCGTCAACACGATCGTCACCGAGGGCAAGGTCAAGATGTTCCGTGGCCGTCCCGGCCAGCGTTCGGACGTCAAGAAGGCGGTCGTGACCCTCGAAGAGGGCCACTCCATCGACGTGACCACGGGCCTGTGAGGAAATCATCATGGCTTTGAAGAACTTCAAGCCGATCACGCCGAGCCTTCGCCAGCTCGTGATCGTCGACCGCAGCGAGCTCTACAAGGGCAAGCCGGTCAAGGTGCTGACCGAGGGCAAGAGCTCCTCGGGCGGCCGTAACAACCTCGGCCGCATCACCGTCCGCTTCCGCGGCGGTGGCCACAAGCGCACGCTGCGTCTCATCGACTTCAAGCGTCGCGGCAAGGCCGGTATTCCGGCGACCGTCGAGCGGATCGAGTACGATCCGAACCGCACGGCCTTCATCGCCCTGATCAAGTATCAGGACGGCGAGCTCTCCTACATCCTGGCGCCGCAGCGCCTGGCTGTCGGCGACACGGTCCTCGCGGGTGACTCGGTCGACGTAAAGCCCGGCAACGCGGCTCCGATGGGCGCGCTGCCGATCGGCACGATCGTGCACAATGTCGAGCTGAAGATCGGCAAGGGCGGCGCCCTGGCCCGTTCGGCCGGCAACTACGCCCAGATCGTCGGTCGCGACCAGGGCTACGTCATCGTCCGCCTGAACTCGGGCGAGCAGCGCCTGATCTCGGGCCTGTGCTATGCTACGGTCGGCGCCGTCTCGAACCCGGATCACATGAACCGGAACGACGGTAAGGCTGGTCGCTCGCGCTGGCTCGGCCGCCGTCCGCATAACCGCGGCGTCTCGATGAACCCGGTTGACCATCCGCACGGCGGTGGTGAAGGCCGGACCTCGGGTGGCCGTCATCCGGTCACGCCCTGGGGTCTGCCGACCAAGGGTAAGAAGACCCGCTCGAACAAGCGGACCGATACGTTCATCGTGTCGAGCCGTCACGCCCGCAAGAAGAAGAACTGAGGTCCGTCATGGCGCGTTCGCTTTGGAAAGGTCCGTTCGTCGACGGATACCTCCTGAAGAAGGCCGAGGTCGCCAGGACCTCGGCTCGTAATGAAGTTATCAAGATCTGGAGCCGTCGCTCCACGATCCTGCCGCAGTTCGTCGGTCTGACGTTCGGCGTCTACAACGGCCATAAGCATGTGCCGGTGTCCGTGTCCGAGGAGATGGTGGGGCACAAGTTCGGCGAGTTCTCGCCGACCCGCACCTTCCACGGCCACGCCGCCGACAAGAAGGCGAAGAGGAAGTAAGCCATGGGTAAAGCATCCGCCCCCCGTGCGCTGCCCGAGAACGAAGCCACTGCGATCGCTCGCAACCTTCGCGTCTCGCCGCAGAAGCTGAACCTCGTCGCTCAGCTGATCCGTGGCAAGAAGGTCGCGACTGCGCTCGCCGATCTCGAGTTCTCGCGCAAGCGGATCTCGCTCGACGTGCGCAAGTGCCTCCAGAGCGCGATCGCCAACGCCGAGAACAACCATGATCTCGATGTCGACGATCTCGTCGTGGCACAGGCCTTCGTCGGCAAGGCGCTCGTCATGAAGCGCTTCCATGCCCGCGCCCGCGGCCGTGGCGCCCGTATCCTGAAGCCGTTCTCGAACATCACGATCGTGGTGCGCGAAGTGCAGGCTGCGAAGGCCTGAGGAGAGAACGATGGGTCAGAAAATCAATCCGATCGGCCTTCGCCTCGGCATCAACCGCACCTGGGACTCGCGTTGGTTCGCCAACAAGGGCGAGTACGGCAAGCTGCTGCATGAAGACATGGCCATCCGCGCCGCGCTCATGAAGCTGCTGAAACAGGCCGCTGTCTCGAAGATCATCATCGAGCGCCCGCACCGGAAGTGCCGCGTCACCATCCACTCGGCTCGTCCGGGCGTGGTGATCGGCAAGAAGGGTGCCGACATCGAGAAGCTCCGCAAGGAAGTCTCGAAGCTCACCAAGGCCGACGTGACGATCAACATCGTCGAGGTGCGCAAGCCCGAGATCGACGCGACGCTCGTCGCCGACTCGATCGCCCAGCAGCTCGAGCGCCGCGTCGCTTTCCGTCGCGCCATGAAGCGCGCCGTTCAGTCGGCGATGCGTCTGGGCGCCGAGGGCATCCGCATCAACTGCTCGGGCCGTCTCGGCGGCGCCGAGATCGCCCGCCTCGAATGGTACCGTGAGGGCCGCGTGCCGCTGCATACGCTGCGCGCCGACGTCGATTACGGCGTCGCCACCGCTTTCACGACCTACGGGACGTGCGGCATCAAGGTCTGGATCTTCAAGGGCGAGATCCTGGAACACGACCCGATGGCCCAGGACAAGCGCCTCTCCGACGAGGGCGGCCGCTCTGGCGGTCGTGACCGTGATCACCGCGATCGCGATCGTCGCGAGCAGGCTGCGTAAGGCTGATCGAGAAGAGCCATGCTGCAACCAAAACGCACCAAGTTCCGCAAGCAGTTCAAGGGACGCATCTCCGGCGTCGCCAAGGGCGGCACGGACCTCAACTTCGGCCAGTTCGGCCTGAAGGCCCAGGAGCCCGAGCGCGTCACCGCCCGGCAGATCGAGGCGGCCCGCCGCGCGATCACCCGCGCCATGAAGCGCGTTGGCCGTGTCTGGATCCGCGTGTTCCCCGACGTGCCGGTTTCCAAGAAGCCGACCGAAGTCCGCATGGGTAAGGGCAAGGGTTCGCCCGAGTTCTGGGCGGCCAAGGTCAAGCCTGGCCGGATCATGTTCGAGCTCGACGGCGTGTCCGAGGAGATCGCCCGCGAGGCGCTCCGTCTCGGTGCCGCCAAGCTGCCGATCAAGACGCGCTTCATCCAGCGCATTGCCGAGTGAGGGAGGGCAAGATGAAAATTACACAGCGTCAGTCCGACCTGAAGGCCATGAGCACGGACCAGCTCCAGGACGAGCTCCTGAAGCTCAAGAAGGAGCAGTTCAACCTGCGCTTCCAGAAGGCCACCGGGCAGCTCGAGAACACCGCGCGCGTCACTGAAGTGCGCAAGGACATCGCCCGCATCAAGACGCTGCAGCGGTCGAAGACCGTCGCGGCGAGCGCGTGAGGAGAGAATAATGCCTAAGCGCGTACTGCAGGGCGTCGTCGTCAGCGACAAGCAGAACAAAACTGTTGTGGTCAAGGTCGAGCGGCGTTATACGCACCCGCTGCTCAAGAAGACGGTGCGCCGCACGAAGAACTATCACGCCCATGACGAGGCGGGTTCGTTCAAGGTCGGCGACACGGTTTGGATCGAGGAGTCCAAGCCGATTTCCAAGCTGAAAAGCTGGGTTGTGCTCGAGGACGCCCCCAAGGCGTGATTCGAGACGGCTTCGCCCGGCCCCGAATCAGGGGCAGGGCGGGGCAGGAAAGAAGCCGGACATGTTTCTCCGCAAAGGTGGAAACCACTTTTGCGGATCGTGTTTTGTTTGAGGCCAGGGGGCGATCGACCCCCGTCAGTCGTAGTCCCGGTCGGCGCTGATGCGGTCCGGGAAACCGCGCTGATACACAGATTGGAAGGATCAAGGCCATGATCCAGGTGCAGACGAATCTCGACGTCGCCGACAATTCCGGCGCGCGTCGCGTGATGTGCATCAAGGTTCTCGGCGGGTCGAAGCGGCGCTATGCCCGTATTGGCGACATCATCGTCGTTTCGATCAAGGAAGCCATTCCGCGCGGTCGCGTGAAGAAGGGCGACGTCATGAAGGCGGTCGTCGTTCGCACCGCCAAGGACGTCAAGCGCCAGGATGGTTCGGTGATTCGCTTCGACCGCAATGCGGCCGTGCTGATCAACAACCAGAAGGAGCCGGTCGGCACGCGTATCTTCGGACCGGTTCCGCGCGAGCTGCGCGCCAAGAACCACATGAAGATCATCTCGCTGGCGCCGGAGGTGCTGTGATGGCTGCTAAGATCAAGAAGGGCGACAAGGTCGTCGTGCTCGCTGGTCGCGACAAGGGCAAGTCGGGCGAAGTTCTGCAGGTCCTGCCGAAGGATGCCCGCGCCGTCGTGCGTGGTGTCAACCTGGTCAAGCGGCACACCAAGCAGTCGCAGACGTCCGAGGGTGGCATCATCTCGAAAGAGGCCACCATCGACCTGTCGAACATCGCCATCGCCGATCCGAAGGATGGCAAGGCCACCCGCGTCGGTTTCAAGGTGCTCGAAGACGGCCGCAAGGTTCGTTTCGCCAAGCGTTCGGGGGATCTGATCGATGGCTGAGGCTCAGCAGGCGGCTCTCTCGCCGCGCATGAAGAAGCATTACGAGGACGTCGTTCGTCCCGCGATGATCGCCGAATTCGGCTACAAGAACGTCATGGAAGTGCCGACGATCGAGAAGATCGTCATCAACATGGGCGTTGGTGAAGCGACTGCCGACCGCAAGAAGGTCGACAACGCCGCCGGCGACCTCGCCATGATCGCTGGCCAGAAGCCGGTCATCACCAAGTCCCGCCTCGCCATCGCCGGCTTCAAGCTGCGCGAGAACATGGCTGTTGGCTGCAAGGTCACGCTGCGCAAGACCAAGATGTTCGAGTTCGTCGACCGGCTCGTCACCATCGCCTTGCCGCGCGTGCGCGACTTCCGGGGCCTCAACCCCAAGTCGTTCGACGGGCGCGGTAACTTCGCGCTCGGGATCAAGGAGCACATCGTGTTCCCCGAGATCAACTACGACAAGGTCGACCAGGTCTGGGGCATGGACGTGATCGTCTGCACGACTGCTAAGTCGGACGACGAAGCGCGCGCTCTGCTCAAGCACTTCAACTTCCCGTTCCGGCAGTGAACCTAAGCGTTCATACGCGGAAACCAGGAGAGATCGATGGCTAAGAAAAGCTCCGTCGAGAACAACGAGCGCCGCAGGAAGCTGGTGAAGAAATTCGCCGGCCGCCGGGCTCGCCTTCTCGCGATCGCCAATGACGACAACCAGCCCATGGACGAGCGTTTCCTCGCCCGCCTGAAGCTGGCCGAACTGCCGCGCAACTCGGCCAAGATCCGCATTCGCAACCGCTGCGAAGTGACGGGTCGTCCGCGCGCGTTCTATCGCAAGCTCAAGATGTCGCGTGTCGCGCTGCGTGAGCTCGGTAACAAGGGGCTGGTTCCCGGCCTCGTGAAATCGAGCTGGTAAGGAGGACTGGAACAATGGCAATCATTGATCCGCTCGGCGATATGCTGACCCGCATCCGCAATGCGCAGATGCGTCGCAAGTCCCGCGTTTCCACCCCGGGCTCGAAGCTGCGCGCCCGCGTGCTCGACGTGCTGCAGTCCGAGGGCTACATCCGCGGCTACAGCCAGACCGAGTTCGGCAACGGCCGGACCGAGTTCGACATCGAGCTGAAGTATCACGAGGGTCAGCCGGTCATCCGGTCGATCTCGCGTGTTTCGAAGCCCGGCCGCCGCGTTTACTCGTCGGTCGAGACCATGCCGCGCGTGGCCGATGGCCTTGGCGTGACGATCGTCTCGACCCCGCGTGGCGTGATGGCCGATCATGTGGCCCGCGAGCAGAACGTGGGCGGCGAAGTGCTCTGCAAGGTCTTCTGACCTTACAGGCGCCCCGCTCATTTTCAGGAGAAATCCAAATGTCTCGTATCGGTAAGAAGCCGGTTTCGGTTCCCGCGGGCGTCACTGCCTCGGTCACCGGTCAGCTCGTCAAGATCAAGGGCTCCAAGGGCGAGCTCTCCTTCGAGGTTCCCGAGGACGTCTCGGTCGCCATGGAGAACGGCGCGATCGCGGTTCAGCCGCGTTCGCAGTCCAAGCGCGCCCGTGCGCTCTGGGGCACCTCGCGTGCCCGCATCAACAACCTCGTGATCGGCACTACCGCCGGCTTCGAGAAGCGCCTCGAGATCAACGGCGTCGGCTACAAGGCCGCCGTCGCTGGCAAGGTGCTGAAGCTGTCGCTCGGCTACAGCCACGACATCGACTACGAAATCCCGGCCGGCGTCGCGATCGTGACGCCGAAGCCGACGGAAATCGTCGTCACCGGCATCGACAAGCAGGTCGTCGGCCAGACTGCCGCGGAGATCCGCGACTATCGTGGCCCCGAGCCCTACAAGGGCAAGGGCGTCAAGTACGCCGGCGAGTTCATCTTCCGCAAGGAAGGCAAGAAGAAGTAAGGACGCCAGCCATGAGCAAGCAGAACGATGTGACTGCGCGCCGCAAGGCCCGCGTCCGCCGCGCGATCAAGGCGGTTGCCAATGGTCGCCCGCGCCTGTCCGTGCACCGCACCGGCAAGCAGATCTACGCCCAGGTCATCGACGATGTGAACGGGGTTACCCTCGCTTCCGCCTCGTCGCGCGACAAGGACGTGCGCGACCAGATCAAGTCCGGCGCGAATGTCGAGGCCGCCACCCAGATCGGCAAGATCGTTGCCGAGCGCGCGGTCAAGGCCGGCGTGACGGATGTGGTCTTCGACCGCGGCCCGTACATGTACCATGGCCGCGTCAAGGCGCTGGCCGATGCAGCCCGCGAGGGCGGCCTCAGCTTCTGAGGTTATCGGGTTTCGCCCGGCCCGGCGTCACGCGCTGGCCGGGCGAAACCTGTTTACTGGCTTCCCCGCGCAATGACGCACGGGGTTAGGCTCGAGCGAGCGGCGGGGCTTCGATCCTCGTCCGCGCAAGTAAGAGGACAGACACATGGCTAGAGAGCCGCGTGAGCGTAAAGATCGGGAAACGGAAGTTTCCGAATTCGTGGACAAGCTCGTCCACATCAACCGCGTCGCCAAGGTGGTGAAGGGTGGTCGTCGCTTCGGCTTCGCCGCGCTCGTCGTCGTCGGCGACCAGAAGGGCCGCGTCGGCTTCGGCCACGGCAAGGCTCGTGAAGTTCCCGAGGCGATCCGCAAGGCGACTGAAGCCGCCAAGCGCGGCCTCGTCCGTATCCCGCTGCGCGAGGGTCGTACCCTCCATCACGACGTGCAGGGCCGCCACGGCGCCGGCAAGGTCGTGCTGCGCGCAGCTCCCGCTGGTACCGGCATCATCGCCGGCGGCCCGATGCGCGCCGTCTTCGAGGCGGTCGGCATGCAGGACGTCGTGTCGAAGTCGCTCGGCTCCTCCAACCCGTACAACCTCGTGCGCGCCACCTTCGACGCGCTGAAGAACGAGGACAGCCCGCGCTCGGTCGCGGCTCGTCGCTCGCTCAAGGTTTCGGCCCTGCAGACCCGTCGCCGCGATGCCGGCACGGATGCGGCCGCGGAAGCGTGAGGGGGGAATCATGGCAAAGGCTGAGAAGACCTTCACCATCGAGCAGATCGGTTCGCCGATCCGCCGCGAGGCCACCCAGCGCCAGACCCTCATCGGTCTCGGCCTGAACAAGATCCGCCGCCGCTCGACCCTCCAGGACACCCCCGCGGTGCGTGGCATGGTCGAGAAGGTCAAGCACCTCGTCCGCGTCGTCGACGCGAAGTGAGGAGGGCGCCACATGAAACTCAATGAAATCCGTGACAACGAAGGCGCTCTGAAGCAGCGCATCCGCGTCGGCCGTGGCATTGGCTCCGGCAAGGGCAAGACCGGTGGTCGCGGCGTGAAGGGTCAGACCTCGCGCGCCGGCGTCGCCATCAAGGGCTTCGAAGGCGGCCAGATGCCGCTGTATCGTCGCCTGCCGAAGCGCGGCTTCAATAACCTCTTCGCCAAGGATCTGAACGAGGTGAACCTCGGTCGCATCCAGCAGGCGGTGGAAGCCGGCAAGCTCGATGCCAAGGGCACTGTGACCATCGAGGCGCTCGTCGCCGCCGGTGTCATCACCCGCCAGGCCAAGGACGGCGTCAAGATTCTGGGCGTCGGCGAGCTCAAGACCAAGCTTGCTTTCGAAGTCGCGGGCGCGTCCAAGTCGGCCGTCGCTGCGATCGAGAAGGCCGGCGGTTCGGTCAAGATCCTGGCGGCTGCCGCTTCACAGGCGTGATCCTAACGCCTACATGACGTTTGCGAACGGCGGCCGGGCCATGCGCCTTGGCCGCCGTTTGACTGTTTGACGCAAGGCACGAATCCGCAGACAGCACCTCGCGTGCGTTGGGGGATGTGCTTCCAGAGCATCGGACCGAAAAGTGGACCCCACTTTTCGGATCAATCCGATGCTCCGACAATGAGATGGATCATCGTTACCGCGTCCGGTAGGACGCGCGATGATCTGGGACCAGTTTGAGACCCAGGGACCGGACGCATGGCATCGGCGGCTGAACAGCTTGCGGCGAACCTCAATTTCGGGGCTTTCGCCAAGGCGGATGAACTCAAGAAGCGAATCTGGTTCACGCTGGGCGCGCTGGTCATCTACCGGCTCGGCACCTACATCCCGCTCCCGGGCATGAACCCGGACGCGGTGGCCGACCTGTTCCGCCAGACCCAGTCCGGCATGCTCGGCATGTTCAACATGTTCTCGGGCGGCGCGGTCGGGCGTCTCGCGATCTTCGCGCTGGCGATCATGCCCTACATCTCGGCCTCGATCATCGTGCAGCTGCTCTCCAGCGTCGTGCCGAGCTTCGAGGCGCTGAAGAAGGAAGGCGAGCAGGGCCGCAAGACCCTGAACCAGTACACCCGCTACCTCACCCTCGTGCTGGCCGTGTTCCAGGCTTATGCGATCGGCGTCGGTCTCCAGGGCTCGGGCAACCTCGTGCTGCAGCCGGGGCCGTTCTTCCTGCTTTCGACCACGATCACGCTCGTCGGCGGCACGATGTTCCTGCTCTGGCTGGGTGAGCAGATCACCAGCCGCGGCATTGGCAACGGTACGTCGATGATCATCTTCGCGGGCATCATCGCCGAGTTCCCGGCGCAGCTCGCCCAGACCTTCGAGCTCGGCCGCCAGGGCGCGATCTCGACCGGCCTGCTGCTTGGCGTGCTCGTCATGGCGGTCTGCGTCATCGCCTTCTGCGTGTTCATGGAGCGCGCCCAGCGCCGCCTGCTGATCAACTATCCGAAGCGCCAGGTCGGCAACCGCATATATGAGGGCCAGACCTCGTTCCTGCCGCTGAAGCTCAACACCGCCGGCGTCATCCCGCCGATCTTCGCCTCGTCGCTGCTGCTGCTGCCGACGACCGTCGCGAGCTTCCAGCAGGCCTCGGGAGGCACCGGCTTCCTGTCGACCATGGCGACCTATCTGGCGCATGGCCGGCCGCTGTTCATGATCCTCTATGCGGCGCTGATCATCTTCTTCTGCTTCTTCTACACCGCGATCGTGTTCAATCCGGTCGAGACGGCCGACAATCTCAAGAAGCATGGCGGCTTCATGCCGGGCATCCGCCCCGGCGAGCGGACCGCCGAGCATATCGACCGCATCCTCACGCGCATCACCGTTCTCGGCGCAGGATATTTGACGATTGTCTGCCTTATCCCCGAGTTCATGATCACCTATGCTCAGATCCCGATCATCCTGCTGGGCGGCACCTCGCTGCTCATCGTGGTGACGACGACGATGGACACCGTGGCGCAAGTTCACGGGCACCTGCTGGCCCATCAGTACGAAGGGCTGGTCAAGAAGGCCAAGTTGCGAGGAGCGAGGCGCTAAATGCGACTAATATTCCTGGGGCCGCCGGGGGCGGGTAAAGGCACTCAGGCGGCGCGCATCGTCGCGAAGCACGGCATTCCGCAACTCTCGACCGGCGACATGCTGCGCGCGGCGGTCGCCAACGGTACGCCGGTGGGCCAGAAGGCCAAGGCGGTGATGGATGCGGGCGGGCTGGTCTCGGACGAGATCGTCATCGGCATCGTCGCCGACCGTATCGAAGAGGCGGATGCCAGGAAGGGTTTCATCCTCGACGGCTTTCCGCGGACCCTGGCCCAGGCCGAGGCGCTCGACCGGATGCTGGACGGCAAGGGCCTCAAGCTCGATGCCGTGCTCGAACTCCGGGTCGACCAGAGCAAGCTCGTCGACCGCATCGTCCGCCGCGCCGAGGAGGCGAGGGCGGCCGGGCAGCCGGTGCGCAAGGATGACGATCCGGAGGTCTTCAAGACCCGGCTCGAAGCCTATAACCGCGATACCGCAGTGGTCGCGCCTTATTACGAGAAGCGTGGCCAGCTGACGGCGATCGACGGCATGCAGCCGATCGACAGCGTCTCGCAGGCGATCACGGACGCGCTTTCGGTCGCTGCTCAGGGCTGATCGGCTCTCCAGCGAAACCAGTTCGAACCCGGGCGGACCTCACGGTCCGGCCGGGTTCTTCGTTTCTGCGGTGCGCTTTTGCGCTGATGCCTTTGCCTTTTCTCGGCCTGCCCGTGCGTTGACAGGCTCAGCCCCGGCGGATGTGCTGGGGCTCAATCCGCGCAAAGCGGTGGCAAGCATCCGTCGACCGGAAGGCGAAGCGGTTTTCCGGGTCCGGTTGCAGGACAGGGAGCAGGCGCATGACGAGGTTTGGAGCGTTGCTGGTCGCGAGTTCGCTGGCGCTGATGCCGGCGGCGGCGCGGGCACAGGACGCGGTAAAGATCGGCATCCTCAACGATCAGTCGGGCAATTATGCCGAATTCGGCGGGCTGGGCTCGGTCGAGGCGGCGAAGCTGGCGATCGAGGATTTCGGCGGCTCGGTTCTGGGCAAGCCGATCGAGATCGTCTCCGGCGACCATCAGAACAAGCCGGATATCGCCGTCGGGTTGGCGCGGCGCTGGTACGATGTCGACGGCGTCACCGCGATCGCGGACCTCACCAATTCCGCCGTTGCGCTGGGCGTGGCGGGTATCGCCAAGGAAAAGCAGAAGATCGCGCTCTATAATGGCCCTGCGACGACGCGCCTCTTCAACGAAGATTGCTCGCCGACCGGCTTCATGTGGACCTTCGATACGGCGACCTCGGCCAAGGGCACGGCGCTGTCGGTCCTGCGCGAGGGCGGCGACAGCTGGTATATCATCGCTGCCGACTATGCCTTCGGCCATCAGCTCACCGCCGATATCGAGTCGATCGTGAAGGCCAATGGCGGCAAGACGCTGGGCACGGTACGCGCGCCGCTCTCGACGCCGGACTTCTCCTCCTTCCTGCTGCAGGCGCAGGCCTCCAAGGCCAAGATCGTCGCCTTCGCCAATGCCGGCACGGACACGATCAACTCGATCAAGCAGGCGGGCGAGTTCGGCCTGGTCGATGGCGGCCAGAAGCTCGCGGCGATGGTCGTGGTGCTGAGCGACGTCCATGGGCTCGGCCTCGACAAGGCCAAGGGGCTGATCACCACCACCGCCTATTACCACGATGCCGACAAACCGAGCCGCGACTTCGCCGACCGCTACGTGGCGCGGACCAAGAAGATGCCCGGCATGATCCAGGCCAGCGTCTATTCCTCGGTGCTGCACTATCTCAAGGCGGTGAAGGCGGCCGGCACGGCTGCCGGCCCCGCGGTTGCGGCGAAGATGAGGGAAATGCCGGTCGAGGATTTCTACGCGCCGGGCGCGAAGGTCCGCGAGGATGGCCGGCTGATGAACGACATGCTGCTGGTCGAGGTGAAGAAGCCGGCCGATTCGAAGGCGCCGTGGGATTACTTCAAGGTCGTCCGCAAGATCCCGGCTGCCGAGATCATCGCGCCGCTTTCGGAGAGCAAGTGCAGCCTGGTGAAGAAGTAAGGGGCACGTGTGAGTGCGTCATTCCGGGCGCGGCCCTGCCGCTTGCCCGGAATGACGGAGCCCCTATATAGCAATCGCGGCTACCGCCTTGACCTCGCAGTGCTTCGGCCGGTTTGCCGGCCTTGGCATGTTTCTTGGTTGCGACGGGTTGACTCGTTGCGCCCAACCCGTTAACGAGCCGCCATCCGGTTTCATGGGAGCGATGCCGTTGCCTTCGCGAGAAGGGACGACGTCGCATTATCGCGTGGAGCCGTTCAACGTCCTGCATGAGCCGGCCTCCACCGGACGCAGGATTTTTCCCACCGCCGGGGTGCCATCGGGTGCTTCGGCCGACATGGAGATGAGACCATGGCTCGTATCGCGGGCGTCAACATTCCCACCGGCAAGCGCGTCGTCATCGGCCTGCAGTACATCCACGGCATTGGCGCGGCCAAGGCCCAGGAGATCATCGAGAAGGTCGGCATCGCGCCGGAGCGCCGCGTCAACCAGCTGACCGACGCCGAAGTCCTGCAGATTCGCGAGACGATCGACCGCGACTACCTCGTCGAGGGCGACCTGCGCCGCGAAGTCTCGATGAACATCAAGCGCCTGATGGACCTCGGCTGCTATCGCGGCCTGCGTCATCGTCGCTCGCTGCCGGTCCGCGGTCAGCGCACGCACACCAACGCCCGTACCCGCAAGGGCAAGGCGAAGCCGATCGCCGGCAAGAAGAAGTGATTTCGGTGGGCCGGTAACCCGGCTCGCTGTCTATACGCCGGCCGGCCCGCTCACGGGTCGCCGGCATCCCCAGCGCCTGGCATGACGGGCGCGCCTGAAGGATGGAAGAAGAGATATGGCCAAGGAAGCCCAACGCGTCCGTCGTCGCGAACGCAAGAACATCGTCTCCGGCGTCGCGCATGTGAACGCCTCGTTCAACAACACCATGATCACCATCACCGACGCGCAGGGTAACACGATCTCGTGGTCGTCGGCCGGCACGATGGGCTTCAAGGGCTCGCGCAAGTCGACCCCCTACGCCGCCCAGGTCGCCGCCGAGGACGCCGCCCGCAAGGCTGCCGAGCACGGCATGCGCACCCTCGAGGTCGAGGTGACCGGTCCGGGTTCGGGCCGCGAGTCGGCTCTTCGCGCTCTCCAGGCCGCGGGCTTCACCGTGACCTCGATCCGCGACGTGACGCCGATCCCGCACAATGGCTGCCGTCCGCGCAAGCGCCGTCGCGTCTGACGCCTGACGTCGTTAGCCCAGGGCGCCCGCAGGGGCGGGCGCCTGTCCGGGGCGGCGGTGGCCGCCAGAAGAATTCAGCACCAGGAGTGCGGTCGTGATCAGCAAGAACTGGCAGGATCTTTCCAAGCCGAACAAGCTCGAAGTGAAGGTCGGAGACGACCCGAAGCGTCAGGCCACCGTGATCGCGCGTCCGCTCGAGCGCGGCTTCGGCATGACGCTCGGCAATGCGCTCCGTCGCGTGCTGCTGTCGTCGCTCCAGGGCGCGGCCGTGACCGCCGTCCAGATCGACGGCGTCCTCCACGAGTTCTCCTCGATCCCGGGCGTCCGTGAGGACGTCACCGACATCGTCCTCAACATCAAGGCCGTCGCGGTCAAGATGCAGGGCGAGGGCCCGAAGCGCATGACGCTGCGCAAGTCCGGCCCGGGCACCGTCACCGCCGGTGACATCAACACCATCGGCGACGTCGCGATCCTGAACCCCGACCTCGTGCTCTGCACGCTGGACGACGGGGCCGAGATCCGCATGGAGTTCACGGTCAACACCGGCAAGGGCTACGTCCCGGCCGAGCAGAACCGTCCCGAGGACGCGCCGATCGGCCTGATCCCGGTCGACAGCCTGTACTCGCCGGTCAAAAAGGTCTCCTACCGCGTCGAGAACACCCGCGAGGGCCAGAACCTCGACAAGGACTCGCTGACGCTGGCGATCGAGACCAACGGCTCGGTCACCCCCGAGGACGCTCTGGCGCTTGCCGCCCGCATCCTGCAGGACCAGCTCGCGGTGTTCATCACCTTCGAGGAGCCCCGCAAGGAAGAGGCCGTCTCGACCGCTCCGCAGCTGCCCTTCAACCCGGCGCTGCTCAAGAAGGTCGACGAGCTGGAGCTCTCGGTCCGCTCGGCCAACTGCCTCAAGAACGACAACATCGTCTATATCGGCGACCTCAT
Source organism: Allobosea sp. MMO-172 (assembly GCF_037147855.1). Taxonomy (NCBI): domain Bacteria; kingdom Pseudomonadati; phylum Pseudomonadota; class Alphaproteobacteria; order Hyphomicrobiales; family Alloboseaceae; genus Allobosea; species Allobosea sp. MMO-172. The sequence continues at coordinate 116,834 of NZ_JBBCUM010000008.1, forward strand.
CCAGAAGTCCGAGGGCGAGATGCTGCGCACCCCGAACTTCGGCCGCAAGTCGCTGAACGAGATCAAGGAAGTGCTGGCGACCATGGGCCTGCACCTGGGCATGGACGTCCAGGGCTGGCCGCCGGAGAACATCGAAGAGCTCGCGAAGCGCTTCGAAGAGCACTACTGAGCCTCAACGGCGCGGGAGGCATCCCGCGCCAATCCCGCCCGGTTCACAAGAGCCGGAGCATAACGAACGGCCGTACCGTGGCACGGCGGCCGTAAGCAACGAAGGAGCCAAACAATGCGTCACGGTTTCCGCGGTCGTCGTTTCAACCGCTCGGCCGAGCATCGCCAGGCGATGTTCGCCAACATGGCCCAGGCCCTGATCAAGCACGAGCAGATCACCACCACTTTGCCCAAGGCGAAGGATCTGCGTCCGGTCGTCGAGAAGCTCATCACCCTCGGCAAGCGCGGCGACCTGCACGCCCGCCGTCAGGCGATCGCGCAGATCAAGGATGTCGAGCTGGTCGGCAAGCTCTTCGCGGTCCTCGGCCCGCGCTACAAGGAGCGTAACGGCGGCTATCTCCGCATCATGAAGGCGGGCTTCCGCTTCGGCGACAACGCCCCGATGGCGATCATCGAGTTCGTCGACCGCGACGTCGAGGCCAAGGGCAAGGATTCCGGCCCGGTCTTCACGGCGGAAGACGAAGCCGCCTGATCGGCTTCATCCGACTGAATTGGAAAAGGCGGCCTTCGCGGGCCGCCTTTTTCTTTTGGTCCGGGTCGTGAATCATTTCCAGGAAACGTGGTCATCCCGGACGGAGCGAAGCGGAGATCCGGGATCCATCGAAAGCCTCGGCGCTCTACGATGGATCCCGGGTCGAGCCCGGGATGACGCCGTGGTTCAGCGGCTTTGCGATTGTTCGCGGGAACTTCAGGCCGGCCGTCCGGCGAGCTCGCCTGCGAGGTCGACGAGGGTTTCCAGCGGCTGGGCGTGGAGATCGGTTTCGGGCGAGACGCCATAGAGGCCGAAGATGAAGCTGGTCGTCTCGTCGCGTTCGGCAATGCCCATGGCCCAGCCGGGGAAGGAGCGCGCGGCGATCGGTTCCTCCACGAGCAGCCTGAAAGCCGCGTGGCGCGGGTCCACCACGATCCGGCCATAGGTTTCCATCACGCTGTCGCGAGGGCCTTCCAGCACCTGTGCGAAGGCGCCCTCCGTGGCCAAGAGGAAGCCGGTGATGCCGTTTTGGTCGTTGAAGCGGCGGGCGCTTGCCAGGATACCGTCCAGCTCCGCGCGGCGATTGGCGTCGACGAGCCGGCTCTCGCTGGCGTACACAAGCCGAATCAGGCTCATCCTGCTCTTCCTATCCGGCCGCGAAAGGCCATATCGGGGTGGGGGGTGCCGCTGCGGGAACCGCAGGGCTCTGCGTGGGTATAGCGGGTGTCTCGCCTGAACGGAAAACTCCGGGCCGGCGCTTTTTGTTTCTGAATGAGGATGAGCATGATCAACCGCCCCGCAGCACATCGGAAGACCCTAGCGATGGCGGCCCTCGCGGGCGCACTGCTGGCCGGCGTGGCGTCGTTGCCGGCGTTCGCGCAGCAGCGCCAGGTGCCCGAGACGCGCGAGCAGGTGACGCTCTCCTTCGCGCCGCTGGTCAAGCAGTCGCAGGCTGCGGTCGTGAACGTCTATGGCGCGCGCGTCGAGAAGCGCCCGCAGAATCCCTTCATGGACGATCCGTTTTTCCGCCGCTTCTTCGGCGATGGCGGCTTCGGCGTGCCGCGCGAGCGGGTGCAACGCTCGCTGGGTTCCGGCGTGGTGGTCGATGCCGGCGGCGGGCTCGTGGTGACGAACAACCACGTCATCGAGAACATGAGCGAGGTGAAGGTCGCCTTCGCCGACAAGCGCGAGGTCGAGGCCACGATCCTGCTGCGTGACCCGCGCACCGATCTCGCCGTGCTCAAGCTCGCCGACGCGAAGAACCTGACCGCGATCGAGCTTGCCGATACCGACGAGCTTCAGGTCGGCGACATCGTGCTCGCCATGGGCAACCCCTTCGGCGTCGGCCAGACGGTGACGCAGGGCATCGTCTCGGCGCTGGCGCGCACGCAGATCGGCGTCGGCGACGCGCAATCCTTCATCCAGACCGATGCGGCGATCAATCCCGGCAATTCGGGCGGCGCGCTGATCGACATGAAGGGCCGGGTCGTCGGCATCAACACCGCGATCTATTCGCGCTCCGGCGGCAGCGTCGGCATCGGCTTCGCCATTCCCTCGGCTATGGTGCGCCTCGTCGTCGACAGCGCCAGGAGCGGCGCCAAGACCGTGCGGCGGCCCTGGTTCGGCGCGCGGCTGCAGAGCCTGACCGCCGATGTGGCCGATGGGCTCGGGCTCGACCGGCCGGCCGGCTCCGTCGTCGCCAGCGTTGTCGAGAAGGGCCCGGCCGATCAGGCCGGCCTGAAGCGCTCGGACGTCATTCTCTCGGTCGACGGCTTCGCCGCCGACGATCCCGAATCCTTCGGCTATCGCTTCGCCACCCGCCCGATCGGCGGCACGACGATGCTGAGCGTGCTGCGCGGGGGCAAGCGCATCTCGATCCCGGTGAAGCTCGTCGCGGCGCCCGAGACCCGGCCGCGCGACATGGTCAAGCTGACCAGCCGCTCGCCGCTCGCCGGCCTGACGGTCGGCAACATGTCGCCGGCGCTGGCCGAGGAACTCTCGATCGACACCGGCAACGAGGGCGTCGTCGTCAGCGAGATCGAGGAAGGCAGCACCGCCGCCAATGTCGGCTTCCAGAAGGGCGACCTGATCATGGCGCTGAACGGCGAGCGCATGACCAATTCGCGCGAGGTCGAGGCCATCCTGAAGGATCGCAAGCGCGCCTGGGAGGTGACGATCTCCCGCGGCGGCCAGACCATCACATCGGTCTTCCCGGGGTGAGCGACCTGTTCGCCGCCTCCGGGCTGGACAAGTCCGGCCCGCGGCCGCTCGCCGACCGCTTGCGGCCGACGACGCTGGCCGAGGTCGCCGGCCAGGAGCATCTCACCGGCCCGGACGGCGCGCTCACCCGGCTCGTCGCTTCCGGCACGGTCGGCAGCCTGATCTTCTGGGGCCCGCCCGGCACCGGCAAGACCACGGTCGCGCGACTGCTGGCGGGGCTGGTCGATCTCGGCTTCGAGCAGATCAGCGCGATCTTCTCCGGCGTCGCCGATCTCAAGAAGGTGTTCGAGGCGGCGCGCGGACGCCGGCTCGGCGGCCGCGGCACGCTGCTCTTCGTCGACGAGATCCATCGCTTCAACCGCGCCCAGCTCGACGCCTTCCTGCCGGTCATGGAAGACGGCACGATCACGCTGATCGGGGCGACGACCGAGAACCCGTCCTTCGCGCTCAATGCGGCGCTGCTGTCGCGGGCTCGCGTCCTGACCTTCAAGTCGCTGGACGAGGGTTCGCTGCTCTTCCTGCTCGGCCGGGCCGAGGTTCTGGAGGGGCGGGAACTGCCCCTGACGCCGGAGGCGCGATTGGCGCTGGCGCGCTTCGCCGATGGCGACGGACGCGCCGTGCTGACGCTGGCCGAGGAGATCTGGCGGGCGGCGAAGCCGGGCGAGACCCTCGACGAGCACGGTCTCTCCGATGTCATCCAGCGCCGGGCGCCGATCTACGACAAGGCGCAGGACGGCCACTACAATCTGATCTCCGCGCTGCACAAGACGATCCGCGGCTCCGATCCCGATGCGGCGCTGTACTATTTCGCGCGCATGCTCGATGCCGGCGAGGACCCGCGCTTCCTGGCGCGGCGGCTGGTGCGGATGGCAGTCGAGGATATCGGGCTCGCCGATCCGCAGGCGCTGCTGCATGCCCGCGCGGCGGCGCAGACCTATGAGCAGCTCGGCACGCCCGAGGGCGAGCTCGCGCTGGCCAATTGCGTGATCTATCTGGCGACCGCGCCGAAATCGAACGCGGCCTATACCGCCTACAAGGCGGCCGTGCGGGTGGCGAAGGAGCGAGGCTCCCTGACGCCGCCCAAGACCATCCTCAACGCGCCGACCAAGCTGATGCGCGAGGAGGGCTACGGCGCCAACTACGCCTATGACCATGATCAGCCCGATGCCTTCTCGGGGCAGAACTACTGGCCGGATGCGCTCGGCCGCCAGCGCTTCTACGATCCGCCGGAGCGCGGCTTCGAACGCGAGATCCGCAAGCGGCTGGAATACTGGGAACGGCTGCGGCAGGAGCGGGGAGAGTAGGGATGTTCTTGTTGGCGCGCCTGCTCATGATCGTGCCCTCGATTATCGCGGGCTGGTTCGTCTCGAAGGACGACGTCTCCTACTGGGTCGTCGCCTTCGCCATCGCGCTGGTCTTCATCGTGCTGACGATCGCCTTCGAGCTTTACGTGCATCCGCGGTTGAGACGGCGCCGCGAGCCCTGAGCAGCGGCTCAGCGGCGGCAGGTGAACGGCAGGAATGTGCCGGACATGCCGCTGTTCATCGCCATCAGCACGAGTCGGTTGGCCAGCTCCAGCTCCTCCTTGCTGCGGGCGCAGACCTCGGCGCGTGCCTGGCAATTCGCCGCGAGGAAGGCGTCGTGGCTGGCGAGGAACTCTGCGCCGAGGCCCTTCTTGCCGAGATGGGCGATCGACTGGTCATAGGCCTTCTTGTAGCGGTTGCATTTCTCCGTCGGCCAGTCCGTGCCGCTGCCCTGCTGGGCGAAGGCGGCGGCGCTGGCGAGGACGGCCATGGCGGCGGCGAGGCCCGCTTTGGCGATTCGAGACCGAAGACCCATCGTTTGCATTCCCATCGCTGCTCCCGGGCACAATCCTGATGCCCGGCTGCACGGAAGCCGTGCAATTGCGGCGGATTTCGTTTGTGCAAGGCGGCTGTGCGCTCTATTCCACAGCGATGATCTCCACCGCTTTCGTTTTTGTAGGCGCCGGCATCGGCGGCGCCCTGCGCCACGGCATCAATGTCGTGTCGCCGCGCTGGTTCGGCATGGGCTTTCCCTATGGCACCATGGCCATCAACATCATCGGCTCGGCGCTGATGGGGCTGGTCGCCGGCTGGTTCGCCTTCCGCGCCGGCGAAGGCATGCCGCAGGACCTGCGCCTCTTCCTGGCGACGGGCATTCTCGGTGGATTCACCACTTTTTCGGCCTTCTCGCTCGATGCCGTCCTGCTCTGGGAGCGCGGCGAGGCGATGCTGGCGGCCACCTATGTGATCGGCTCGGTCGTGCTGTCGCTGGCGGCGCTGGTCGGTGGCCTTGCTGTGATGCGGAGCATGTCATGAAGACGGGCGGCAAAGGCCCCGGCAGCAAGGGCGCTGGCGGCAAGGGCACGGGCAATTCCCCTCGCGGCGGCAAGCCGCCGTCGGCGGGCGCTCCGCGCGGCAAGCGGCCGAGCCATGATGCCCGGCGCCGCGCCGCGGCGCGCCCGGCCGGCGGCGAGGAGCGCGTGCAGCGTTCGCCGCGCCCGCGGCCGGTGGAGGAGGCTCCCAAGCCGACGCGCGCGCAGGTGAAGGCCGAGACGGCGCAGGTGCTCTCGACCGGTGTGCAGCAGCTCGTGGTGACGCCGGACGAGAACGAGATGCGGATCGACCGCTTCCTCGAGGCGCGTTTCCCGCAGCTCTCCTTCAGCCATATCCAGCGCATCGTCCGGAAGGGCGAGCTGCGGGTCGATGGCAAGCGCGCCGACAGCAAGGACAGGCTCACCGAGGGCCAGACCGTGCGCATCCCGCCGCTCAAGCTGGAGGAGCAGGCGGAGCGGCCGCGCTCGGCCAAGGCCGATGCGGACACGATCGGCTTCCTGCGCTCGATCACGCTCTACGAGGACGACGATGTCATGGTCCTCAACAAGCCGGCGGGTCTCGCCGTGCAGGGCGGCTCGGGCACGACGCGCCATGTCGACCAGATGCTGGAAGCGCTGACGGCCAAGGACGGGCAGAAGCCGCGCCTCGTCCACCGGCTCGACAAGGACACGGCGGGCTGCCTCGTCATCGCCAAGTCGCGCTTCGCGGCGGCGACACTGGCCAAGACCTTCCGCTCGCGCGCGGCCCGTAAGGTCTACTGGGCGCTGGTCGTCGGTGTGCCACGCGTCAAGCAGGGCCGGATCTCGACCTATCTCGCCCGCGAGGAAGCCTATGACGGCGACCAGCGCATGGCCGTCGCCCAGCATGGCGAGGACGGCGCGATGCACGCCGTGACCTATTACGCGGTGGTCGAGACCGCGGCACAGAAGCTCGCCTGGCTCTCGCTGAAGCCGGTGACGGGCCGCACGCACCAATTGCGCGCCCACACGACCCATATCGGGCACCCGATCATCGGCGACCCCAAATATTTCAACATCCAGAACTGGGAGCTGCCCGGCGGCATCCAGAACAAGCTGCATCTGCTGGCGCGGCGGATCGTGCTGCCGCATCCGCGCGGCAAGGGCACGATCGATGTCAGCGCGCCGCTGCCGCCGCATATGCGCCAGAGCTGGAACCTGCTCGGCTTCGACGACGCGCCCTACGATCCGATTGTCGAGGCGCCGGACGAGTGAGTCTGTTCCCTCGGTGGTGACGAAACGTAAGAGAACAGTTGCGGAACAAAGCGCTTTCTGTTCTAATTATGTTCTCGTCATCGGAGGGGCTGACCATGCGTTCGGTTTTGATCGTTACCGCCTTCGTTCTTGGCCTTGGCGGAGCCGCCCAGGCACAGACGGCCGCGCCGGCCAAGGCGCCTGTGGTGGCGCCTGCTGCTACATCGGCTGATGAGCCGATCCCACGGGCGGAACGGGCCAAGGCCCGGCAGGATTGCGTATCCGAGAACATCGCGCTTACCGGCGACGACCTGCGCGCCGCGATGCGCATCTGCATGCAGGGCAAGTTCCCGGGCGTGCAGCTCTATGCCCGAGACGGCGTGACCCGCGACGGCAAGCCGACGGCGGTGGCGGTGCGGGCGGCCTGCAAGGACGAGGTCGACGGGCGCAAGCTGCAGGGGCCTGAGCGGATCGCGGCATTGACCGCCTGCTTCAACGGCAAGCGGCCGGACCTCGCCCAGCGCTCCGAATGCCGCAAGGAGGCGCGGGCCAAGGGGCTCGACGGCGCCGATCTGCGCAAAGCGGTCGATGCCTGCGCTCGCGACGGCAAGGGTTGAAGGACCCGCGAACGGGATGGCGCCATGCCGGGCCAGCAGTGGATCGCCGGGGCGATCCGGGCTAAAGCGCCGGCATGGACCTCATCATCTTCGATCTCGACGGCACGCTGATCAATTCCGAGGCGATCATCCTCGAAGCGCAATATGAGACCTTCAGGCGCTGCGGCCGGGTTCACCCGGGCCGCGAGGCAGGTCTCGGCATCGTCGGGCTGACTCTGGACATCGCTATGGCGCAGCTCGCCGGGCTTGCCGAGCCGGATGATGTGCTGACCGAGACCTATCGCCAGGTCTTCAGCGCGATGCGCGTGCAGGCCGAGAGCGATCCGTCGCTGGACGAGCCGCTTTTCGCGGGCGTCGCGGAAACGCTGGCAGAGCTGAAGCGCCATGGCGGGCTGAAGCTCGGCATCGCCACCGGCAAGTCGCGCAAGGGCGCCGAGTTCATCGTCGCCCGGCATGGCTGGCAGGGATTGTTCGACACGGTGCAGTCGGCCGATGATGCGCCTTCGAAGCCGCATCCCGGCATGATCCAGCGGGCGATGGCCGAGACCGGCGCTACGCCCACGCGCACGGCGATGGTCGGCGACAGCTCCTTCGATATCGAGATGGCGGTTGCCGCCGGCGTGGTGCCCGTCGCGGTTTCCTGGGGCTTCCAGCCGGTCGATAGGCTCGTCTCGCTCGGCGCCCGGCATGTCCTGCGCGAATTCCCGGAGCTGCCCGGGGCGCTGGGATTGCCGAAGGCCGTGGCGGCGTAAGCGCTGCTGAAAACGGCCTGATGTTTCTTCGAGGCGCGGCCTTTGTCATTCCGGGTTCTTCGCTGTGCGAAGCCCCGGAATGACAAAGGTGGTTTGGCGCGTGAGCGATCGAGCGTCATGCCGTATCCGCGTCGGGGCACGTCTTCGCCACTCCGACCTTGTCCGTGTTCGCCTGCATGATCTCAAGCGGCGTCGCTCATCCGGCGCCCTTGCCGCCGGCGCGGGCTGGAGCCCTGCGCACGCCCTCTCAGTAACATCCTCGCAACCAAGACGACTCAGTTCCGTTTAACCTGAATATCCGTTCAGATTTGCGCGTTAACCACCTGAAGGCGGGGCGGAGTGCATGGTGTTCCCACAACAGGGACGTACCGGCACAAAACAACGCCGGACAGGGGTTCGAACATGATGGATCATGAGCTTCGTGAATTCGTCGATCGCGTGATGGATCGTCGCGTGATCGACGAAGAAGACGTCAAGATGCTTCAGCGGAACATCTTGAGCGATATCGTCATCACGCGGGATATCGTCGATGTTCTCGTCGCGCTCGACCGGGCCGTGCCGCTCAACTGCAAGGCCTATGCGGATTACCTCGTGGCCCTCGTCGTCGACTTCGCCGTCTGGGAGAACCGCCCGACCGGCGTGATCGACCGCGACAAGGCGCATTGGCTGGTGACGACGCTCTCGGCCGGCGAGGGGCCGACCGCCACCGCCCAGCGCATCGCCAACGAGATCGCCCGCGAAGCCGAGCATTGCGACGAGACCCTGCTCGCCTTCGCCTTCGCCAAGGGCGCTGCGAAGGATGTGGTCCGGGCCGGCGTCGGCGCTGCCCCGCGCGTCGTCCTCTTGGCGAGCTGAACCTCGCGTCGTTCTCGGGCCTGACCCGAGAAGCTCAGGCCGGAAGAGCGAGCGCCGTCCTGCGCAAGATGCCCGGATCAGACCCGGGCATGACGGCTTCGGGGAGGCGCCCCCGCCCATAACCCGGCACCCTGACCTGTGCATCCTTGCACAACGGCTTGGCCGATAGCCGACTTTCGCATCGGTGGACGGCAGTTGCGGCATCCCATAGACCCCGGCTATTGCAATCTGGTCTGAAGCCGGGAGTGGCCGCGCATGTTCTCGAAGATCCTGATCGCGAACCGCGGCGAGATCGCCTGCCGTGTCATCAAGACGGCACGGCGCATGGGTATCAAGACGGTCGCCGTCTATTCCGATGCGGATCGCGATGCGCTGCATGTCGAGATGGCCGACGAGGCCGTGCATATCGGCGCCGCACCCGCAGCCCAGTCCTACCTCCTGATCGACAAGATCATCGATGCCTGTAAAGCAACCGGCGCGCAGGCCGTGCACCCGGGCTACGGCTTCCTGTCGGAGCGCGAGGCTTTTGCGCAGGCTCTGAAGGATAACGGCATCGTCTTCATCGGCCCCAATCCCGGCGCGATCGCGGCGATGGGCGACAAGATCGAGTCGAAGAAGGCGGCGGCCGCAGCCAAGGTTTCGACCGTTCCGGGCTTCCTCGGCATCATCGAGAGCCCCGAGCATGCGGTGACCATCGCCGACGAGATCGGCTATCCCGTGATGATCAAGGCCTCGGCCGGCGGCGGCGGCAAGGGCATGCGCATCGCGCATTCGGCCGGTGAGGTGGCGGAAGGCTTCGCCCGCGCCAAGTCGGAAGCCGCGTCCTCCTTCGGCGACGATCGCGTCTTCGTCGAGAAGTTCATCGTCGATCCCCGCCATATCGAGATCCAGGTTCTCGGCGACAAGCACGGCAACGTCATCTATCTCGGCGAGCGCGAATGCTCGATCCAGCGCCGCAACCAGAAGGTCCTGGAGGAGGCGCCGTCGCCGCTGCTCGACGAAGCGACCCGCCGCAAGATGGGGGAGCAGGCGGTCGCGCTGGCCAAGGCCGTGAATTACGACTCGGCCGGCACGGTCGAGTTCGTCGCCGGGCAGGACAAGTCCTTCTATTTCCTCGAGATGAACACCCGTCTCCAGGTCGAGCACCCGGTGACCGAGATGATCACCGGCATCGACCTCGTCGAGCAGATGATCCGGGTAGCCTATGGCGAAAAGCTCGCGATCGCGCAGGCGGACGTGAAACTCGACGGCTGGGCGGTGGAGAGCCGCGTCTATGCCGAGGACCCGACCCGCAACTTCCTGCCCTCGACCGGCCGGCTCGTCACCTATCGGCCGCCGAGCGAGGGGCCGGATGGCGAGGCCATGGTGCGCAACGACACCGGCGTCTTCGAAGGCGGCGAGATCTCGATCTATTACGACCCGATGATCGCGAAGCTGGTGACGCATGCGCCGACGCGCGAGGCGGCGATCAAGGCGCAGGCGCGTGCGCTCGATGCCTTCGCCATCGACGGCATCCGCCACAACATCCCCTTCGTCGCGGCGGTGATGCAGCATCCGCGCTGGATCGCGGGCAATCTCTCGACCGGCTTCATCGCCGAGGAATTCCCGGAAGGCTTCTCGCTGCCGGTGCCGCGGGGTGAGACCGCGCAGCGCATGGCCGCGATCGCGATCGCCTGCGACCACCGCATGAACCAGCGCAAGCGCAACGTCTCGGCGCAGATGGAAGGCTGGCGCAAGGTCTCCTTCGACCGGCTGCGCATCGTCCAGCTTGGCGCGGAGCGCTTCGAGGGTGAGGTCACGGAGCAGGGCGGGGCGGTGGTCATCGCCTTCCAGGGCCGCAGCGTCGCCGTCACCAGCGACTGGGTGCCCGGTGAGCCGGTCTGGCATGGCACGCTCGACGGAGTGAAGGTCGCGGCGCAGGTGCGCCCGATCCTGAACGGCGTCGCGCTCGGCCATGCCGGCGCCTATGCCAATGCCCATGTCTATACGCAGCGCGAGGCCGAATTGGCCGCGCTGATGCCGGAAAAGGTCGCGGCCGATACCGGCAAGTTCCTGCTCTGCCCGATGCCGGGCCTGGTCAAGGCGATCGGTGTCACGGTCGGGCAGGAGGTCAAGGCCGGCGAACCACTCGCCATGGTCGAGGCGATGAAGATGGAGAACGTGCTGCGCGCCGAGAAGGACGTTACCATCGCCAAGATCCTGGCGAAGGAGGGCGACTCGCTCGCGGTCGATGCCGTCATCATGGAATTCGCCTGAGCGGATGGTGGATGGCACTGCTCTGCCGTCATGGTCGGGCTTGTCCCGACCATCCACGTCTTCGCCGGTCCAAGTCATGTTCAAGACGTGGATGCTCGCCACAAGGGCGAGCATGACGATCCGGAGGATTGCATGCTGACGATCTGGGGGCGGTTGAGCTCGATCAACGTCCAGAAGGTGGTCTGGGCCGCGGGCGAGGCCGGGCAGGCTTTTGAGCGTATCGATGCCGGCGGGCCTTTCGGCGGGCTCGACACCCCCGAATTCGCGGCGATGAACCCGAACCGGCAGATTCCAGTGCTGCGCGACGGCGAACTCGTCATGTGGGAGTCGAGCAGCATCCTGCGCTACCTCGCGGCCCGCTATGCCTCTGGCCTGCTCTGGGAGGAGGACCCGGCGAAGCGTGTGCTGGCCGATCGCTGGATCGACTGGATGCAGTCCGAATTGCAGCCGGCTCTCGCGCCCGTGCTTTGGGGCGTGGTGCGCAAGGTGCCGGCTTTCACCGAGCCGAAGGTCATCGCCGACGGCGTGGCCCGTGCCGAGGCGCTGATGGCCATCCTCGAGGCGCAACTGGCCGATCGGCCGTTCCTGGCGGGCGAGCGCTTCGGCATGGCCGATATCGCGGTTGGCTGCGGCGCGCATCGCTGGCTCAACATGCCGGTCGAGCGGATCGCGCGGCCGCGGGTGCAGCGCTGGTACGAAGCGGTCTTCGCGCGGCCGGCCGCACAGCCTGCGCTGCCGTTGCCGATCGCGTGAGGTCGCAACGACCTGCTTGATCAATGCGGTGCCGCTGGCATGATGGCGGCATGAGCGCTTTTCGGACGATCCTGCTTCTGTGCAGCCTCGCTGCGACCGAGCCTGCGGTGGCACAAACGTCGCCGACGCTGCGGACCGATCTCGCGGCGCTCTCCGGCTGCCTGCGCGATGCGGGAGCCGCGCAATCGGCCTGCATCGGCACGGTGGCTGTCGCCTGCGTGCGCGCCGCCAGCAACGATCAACGCGGAGCCGAGGCTGCCTGCGCCCGGCGCGAGGAAGCGGCCTGGCGCGAGCGCCTGACGCTTGCCTTGCAGGTGACGGGCCGCGCGCTGGACGCCGGCCAGCGTAGCAGGCTCGCGGCGCTGCAGCTCGCCTGGGAAAGCTATGTCACCCAGAAATGCGCCTTCTATGGCGCGACCCAGCGCGAGGCGCTGCAAGCCGGACGACAGGCCGGCTGCGAATTGCGCGAAGTCGCTGGCCGCGCGATCGAACTCGCCAAGGCCCTGCCGCAAGCCGGCGGGCGCCGCCCGCAATCGCCGCCGCAGATCATTCGCTGATTGCGCTTGACCAAGTTCAGCCCTCGTCCTGAGGAGCCGCGTAGCGGCGTCTCGAAGGATGCTCCAGAGGGAGCCCGCGCTTCCTGAAGCATCCTTCGAGACGCCATTTCTGACGAAATGGCTCCTCAGGATGAGGGCTGAGGATCGAAAGAGGGGATCCGGGATGTCCCGGTTCAGAAAGCCGTCAGCATTTCCCCGTAGGACTTGAGGGTCTCCTATCGGTCCGGGCCCTCGATGTTCTTCGTTCTCTCAAAACTCGTCTGGTTCGTCCTGTCGCCGGTCAATCTCGCCATCCTGCTTGCAGGCCTCTCGGCGCTGCTCGCCTTCACGCGCTTTGCGCGGCCGGCGCGCTGGGTCGGGTTGATCTCGATCACCGCGCTTGGCCTGATGGCGTTCAGCCCGCTGCCGCGCGCTGTCATGAGACCGCTGGAGGACCGCTTCCCGCAGCAGGATGTCCGCAAGACGCCGGTCGCCGGCATCGTCGTGCTCGGCGGCGCGATCGGCTTGGCGCGCGGCGATATCGCGATGAATTCCTCGGCGGCGCGCATGACCAAGGCGGTGGAACTGGCGCGGTTGCATCCGCAGGCGAAGGTCGTCTTCACCGGCGGGGCCCCCAACCTGATCTCGGAAGCGACGGTGACCGAGGCGGATGGCGCGAAGCTGCTGCTGGAAGGGCTGGGGCTCGATCCCGGCCGGCTCATCCTCGAAGACAAGTCACGCAACACGCGCGAGAACGCCGCCTTCACCCGCAGGCTCGTCGATCCCAAGCCCGGCGAGCGCTGGCTCCTGGTGACATCGGCCTGGCACATGCCGCGCTCGATCGGCGTCTTCCGCAAGGCCGGCTTCGCGGTCGAGGCCTTCCCGGTCGATTTCTGGTCGAGCGGCGAGCCGAGCGATTTCATCCGGCCCTACAGCCGCGCCCCGCGCGCGCTCGAAATCGCCGATAACGGCTTCAAGGAATGGGTCGGCCTCGTCGCGTATCGGCTCGCGGGCTATACCGACGAGCTCTTCCCAGCGCCGTGATCAGGCCGTGGCCGGCAGCACCAGCCGATAGACGCCGCGGAAATCGTCGGGATCGACCGGGCGGCCCTTGCGGGTGATGACGAGCCGGCCTTCTTTCATCAGCTTCACGGCGGCGCGGCGCACGGGCTGCATCAAGGGGCCCCAGCCGTCGGGATGGTCGCCGCCGAGGCGGCGGGCGACATCCATCGGTGAAATCGTCAGGCCGGCTTCGCGCTGGGCCAGCAGGTCGAGGATCGCGCTCTCGATCGCCTCGGGTTCGGTGCTCATGATTGGCTCGGATAAGTGAAGACGCGGGCAGCGTCCGAGGCGTACTGGCGGCGATACATGGCGACCAGCACCGCAGCTGTGAAGCCGATGAAGGTGATCGGGCCGAGGAACCAGCCGAGATAGGCGAGCGCGAAGAAGAAGGCGCGCTGGCCGCGGTTGAAATGCCGGCCGGCGGCGATGTTCATCTCGATCGTCTCGTGCACGGCATGGGCCATCGCCTGCTCGTCCTTGCTGTCGAACGGCGGCAGGGCGCCGAGCAGGATGACGCAGTAGTTGAACAGCCGGTAGGCCCAGGCGAACTTGAAGAAGGCGTAGCCGAAGATGCCGACGAGCCCGATGATCTTCACCTCCCAGACGGAGCGCAGGGTCACCGGCACGAAGGGCAGGTCGCTGAAGATGGCGACCGCGCGATCCGTGGCGTTCAGCAGGGCGAGCGTGCCGCCGATCGCGAGCAGCGAGGTCGAGGCGAAGAAGGCGGTGCCGTTCTGCAGGCCGCCCATCACTTGCGTGTCGACGATCCGCACCTCCCGGCCAGCCGCCTCGCGAATCCAGCGGGCGCGGCGCAGATTCATCCGCATGTTTAGCGTTCGGGCGGCGTGCGGGCCTAGCTCGACGGCATAGTGGTAGCCGATCCAGGAGGCGGCGAAGAACGCGAACGCGATGACATCCAGATTGCTGAAACCGAGCATGTTGCCGCTCTGCCATTTCGGGAGCCGGAGAGGCAAGCAGCTTCTGACGAAGCCGTGCGGACGACAAGCCGGACGGCATTGACGCTGCACCGGCGAGCCGCCACGGTGCGGCCGGAATCGGGGAGGGCGTTCGCCATGCCGCAGACCATCACCAAGGGCTACAAGGCACTGGTCGCGGAGGCCGAGAGCCGGATCGAGACTTTGTCCGTGGAAGAGGCGCAGGCGCTGCACGGGAACGACGCCGTGGTCTTCGTCGATCTGCGCGATCCGCGCGAGCTGGAGCGGGAAGGGCGGATGCCCGGCGCCTTCCATTGTCCGCGCGGCATGCTGGAATTCTGGATCGATCCAGAAAGCCCCTATGCCAAGGCGGTCTTCCAGCAGGACAAGCGTTTCGTCTTCTTCTGCGGTGGTGGCTGGCGCTCGGCGCTCGCCGCGCAGGCCGCGCAGGAGATGGGGCTGAAGCCGGTCGCGCATGTGGCCGGCGGGTTCGGCGCTTGGAAGAAGGCCGGTGCGCCGGTCGGTACGGCCCCGGCCGACAAGAAGGGCTGAGACCTAAACCTTGTCCCACGTCATCATCGTTCTGCTGGTCGCGGCTTTCATCTTCCGCAAGCCGCTGGGCAAGCTGCTCGCCCGGCGTTGGCCCAATCATGCCAAGCGCCAGCAGGTGCTCGGCACGATCATCGCCGCCTTCCTGCTGGTGATCGCGGTCCGGCTTCTGGCGCTGTTCTGGTAAGCCGGCGTACAACTCTGCCTTGAATTGGGCGAAGACGCCTCGTGCAGCCATTGCATGAGAGGCAGGCTTGCGCGCTGCCCAACAATCAGGCATCTTCCTTTGCCTTGGCTCCAACTCAAGAAAGGGAGGGCTGAATGAAATTCATCAACACCGCAGCCACTCCCATGCGACCAACCCGGCACTAGGTCGGTCTCGCACGAGGCCCGCCTCCGGGTAGCCTCCTGAGCCTTTTTCCAACTTCTATCTTTCATTGCCGAAGCCGGCGCGCGCCGTCGTCTTCGCCTGATTTCGGAGTCGGCGGCCGTCTCGGCGCCGAATGACGCTATGTCTCACGATACTCAAACCGGGCGGCGCGAGCCGCTCCGGGCCGTTCTCGGCTTCACTTTCAAGCATTGGGCGCGCCAGCCCGGGCAGGTCGCCTGGGTTGCTGGCGTCACGATCGTCGCCACGCTCGCCGAGCTGTTCACGCCGGTCTATGCCGGCCGTCTCGTCGATGCGGTATCGGGCGGTGCCACCTCGGGCGGCGCGGAAGCGGCGCTCTGGGCGCTCGGCGCGATGATGGTGCTCGCCGCCATCATGGTGATCGGGCGGCATTTCGCTTTCACCGGCATCACCGTGATGACGCTGCGCACGATGAGCGACGTCTCGCAGGAGGCTTTCGCACGCCTGCAGCGCTTCTCGACTGACTGGCACGCGAATAATTTCGCGGGCTCGACGGTGCGCAAGATCACGCGCGGGATGTGGGCGCTCGACCTGCTGACCGACACGGTCCTGATCGCGCTCCTGCCCTCGCTGGTCATCCTGCTCGGCATGACGGCGGTGCTGGCCTGGCACTGGCCGGCGATGGGCCTCGTCGTGGCGCTGGGTGCGCTGGCCTATATCGGGCTGACGCTGGCGCTGTCGCTGCGCTTCGTCGCGCCGGCGGCGCGGCTCGGCAACGCCTGGGACACGCGCCTGGGCGGCGCATTGGCCGATGCCATCACCTGCAACCCGGTGGTGAAGGCCTATGGCGGCGAGGCCCGCGAGGACCTGCGATTGGCGACGGTCGTCTCCAAGTGGAGCCTGCGGACGCGGCGCGCGTGGATTCGCGGCACCTGGTCGGGCACCGGCCAGAACGTCGTGCTCCTGGCGCTGCGCGCGGCGGTGATCGGCCTCGTGATCTGGCTCTGGGCGAACGGGCAGGCTTCGCCCGGCGATGTCGCCTTCGTGCTGACGGCCTATGCGGTGGTGCATGGCTATCTGCGCGATGTCGGCCAGCACGTCCATAACCTGCAGCGCTCGGTCAACGACATGGAGGAGCTCGTCTGGATGCACGATCTTCCCTATGGCGTGCCGGACCGGAAGGGCGCGGTGGCGATGGGCGTGACCGCGGGCGAGATCGCCTTCGAGAACGTGACCTTCCATTACGGAGGCCATCACGATCCGCTCTACCGCGACTTCTCGCTGACCATCCGTGGCGGAGAGAAGGTCGGCCTCGTCGGCCGCTCGGGCTCCGGCAAGACGACCTTCGTCAAGCTGGTGCAGCGGCTGTACGACGTGACCTCGGGCCGCATCGCGATCGACGGGCAGGATATCGCCGGTGTCACGCAGGCGTCGCTGCGCCAGCAGATCGCGATCGTGCAGCAGGAGCCGGTGCTGTTCCACCGCTCGCTGGCGGAGAACATCGCCTATGGCCGGCCGGGCGCGAGCCTGGCGCAGGTCGAGCAGGCGGCGAAGCTCGCCAACGCGCATGAGTTCATCATGCGCCTGCCCAAGGGCTACGCCACGCTCGTCGGCGAGCGCGGCATCAAGCTCTCGGGCGGCGAGCGCCAGCGTGTCGCGCTGGCCCGCGCCTTCCTGGCCGATGCGCCGATCCTGATCCTGGACGAGGCGACCTCGAGCCTCGATTCGGAATCGGAGGCACTGATCCAGCAGGCGATCGAGCGCCTGATGGAAGGCCGCACCACGATCGTGATCGCGCACCGTCTCTCGACGGTCCGCGCCATGGACCGCATCCTGGTCTTCGATCGCGGCCGGGTGATCGAGGAAGGGCCGCACGAGGCCCTGCTGACCCGTCCGGACGGCGCCTATCGCGCGCTGTTCGAGAAGCAGGTCAGCGAGCTGGCCAAGGGGCTGGCGGCGTAGATTCCTTCTCCCCTTGGGGGAGAAGGTGTCTGCAAAGCAGACGGATGAGGGAAGGGCCGCGCGAGCGGCCCTTTTCTTTATTGCCGTTGCGGTTCCGCCCTCATCCGTCTCGGCTTCGCCGAGCCACCTTCTCCCCCGAGGGGAGAAGGGCAGGCTTACTTCGGCGCCAGCGCCCTTGGCCGCACGCCCTTCACCGGGCCGGGCGGCAGCGACGCGCTCGCATCCTGATTCAAGCCCTTCAGATCGAGATTCGGCTTGGTCAGAAAGCGATTCAAGCCAGTGACGTAAGTCTCTGGCAGACCGAAATGTTTTGCCCCGGCGATGACGGCTTCCATGTAGCCGGGCTTTGGGCGCCCGGGATCGCCCGAGCGGCCGATATAGATCAGCGCGCGCTT
Source organism: Allobosea sp. MMO-172 (assembly GCF_037147855.1). Taxonomy (NCBI): domain Bacteria; kingdom Pseudomonadati; phylum Pseudomonadota; class Alphaproteobacteria; order Hyphomicrobiales; family Alloboseaceae; genus Allobosea; species Allobosea sp. MMO-172. The sequence goes on from NZ_JBBCUM010000008.1 coordinate 134,343, forward strand.
GGCGCCGCCCGGCACGATCACCGGCTGGCTGATCTTCACATAAAGCCCGCTGGCCAGCTCCTCGAACTTGTCGAGGACGCGCATGTCGCTGAGCGAGCAGTCCCAGAGCACGCCATGGACCTCCTCGCGGGGATCGCGGATCACCGAGGCATAGCCGTCGCGCGTGACGATGAAGCGGTGGCGCGGCAGGCGGGCCGGGCCGAGCGGGCGCGCCTTCGGGCAGCGCTCGGCCATCCCGACCGGGTCCATGTTGAGGCCGTAGGCGAAGTAGAGAGGCATCGGGGAAGCTCGGCCGTTTGACGCGGTTGCTCGGGAGGCGCGTCGTCATCCTGGACGTAGCGAAGCGGAGATCCGGGATCCATCGTAGAGCGCAGTTCCTTTCGATGGATCCCGGATCGGCGCGGCTTCGCCGCTTGTCCGGGATGACGGCGCGGCTGTCGTTTTCGTTCTACTTCGTCTTGTTGAACAGCTCCCGGCCGATCAGCATCCGCCGGATCTCGCTCGTCCCGGCGCCGATCTCGTAGAGCTTGGCGTCGCGCAGCAGGCGGCCGGTCGGGTAGTCGTTGATATAGCCGTTGCCGCCGAGGAGCTGGATCGCATCGAGCGCGACCTGCGTCGCCTTCTCGGCCGCGATCAGGATGGCGCCGGCCGCGTCCTCGCGGGTGGTCTCGCCGCGGTCGCAGGCCTTGGCGACGGCATAGACATAGGCGCGGCAGGAATTCATCGCGACATACATGTCGGCGACCTTGCCCTGCACGAGCTGGAATTCGCCGATCGACTGGCCGAACTGCTTGCGTTCGTGGACATAGGGCATGACCACGTCGAGCGCCGCCTGCATGATGCCGAGCGGGCCGGCTGCCAGCACGACGCGCTCGTAGTCGAGGCCGGACATCAGAACATTGACGCCGCGCCCGACGGTGCCGAGCACGTTCTCCTCCGGCACCTCGCAATCCTGGAAGACGAGCTCGCAGGTGTCCGAGCCGCGCATGCCGAGCTTGTCGAGCTTCTGGTGGGTCGAGAAACCCTTCATGCCCTTCTCGATCAGGAAGGCCGTGATGCCGCGCGGGCCGGCTTCCGGGTCGGTCTTGGCGTAGACGACCAGCGTCTCGGCGATCGGGCCGTTGGTGATCCACATCTTGTTGCCGTTGAGGACGTAGCGGTCGCCCTTCTTGTCGGCGCGGGTGCGCATCGAGACGACGTCCGAACCCGAGCCCGGCTCGGACATGGCAAGCGCGCCGACATGCTCGCCGGAGATCAGCTTCGGCAGGTATTTCCGCTTCTGCGCCTCGTTGCCGTTGCGGCTGATCTGGTTGACGCAGAGATTCGAATGGGCGCCGTAGGAGAGGCCGACCGAGGCCGAGGCGCGCGAGACTTCCTCGACCGCGATGCAGTGCTCGAGATAGCCGAGGCCGGTGCCGCCATATTCCTCCTCGACCGTCATGCCGTGCAGGCCGAGCGCGCCCATTTCCGGCCACAGATCGCGCGGGAACTGGTTGGTCTTGTCGATCTCCTCGGCACGCGGGGCGATCTTCTCCTGCGCGAAGGCATGGACGGTGTCGCGGATCGCGTCGGCGGTCTCGCCGAGGTCGAAATTGAACGGGCGCGGCGCGTTGGCGAGCATGATGTCCTCCCGGGTCGAACGGTTTTGTGCAGCCCGGATTGGGGCTGCTTTGCCGCGAGCTTACAGATCGGGAATGCCGGTGTCAGGCCGAGCCGAGCAGAGGGCTGCTTGCGAGGATTCGCACGGGCCGGCTCTTGGCGATGCCGGCCCCCTATGCAGCGCCCGGGCTTTACCCGCCCGGCCGGCCAGCGTAGCCGCAAGGCGGACCATGCCTATCCGGAGCTCCCGAATGTCTCAGCCATCGACCGTATCGCCCCTATCCAACGGGGCCCTCGTTCTGCGCTTCAGCGCCTTTCTCGTCGCCGGCGTGATCGTCCTCAACATCGCGTTCCTGTTGCTTGAATCCTATCTCAAGCAATCGCCGGGCAGCACGGGGGCGCTGGGCCTCATTCTGATCTGGAGCGCCGCCTCATGGACGGGGCAGGTCTGGTTCAGGCGCGAGCAGGCTCGCCCGCCATCCGGCCGTGCCTGGTCGGTCGCGCTGCTCTGCGCGCTCGCGACCTTCGTTCTGCAGGCCGTCTTCGTGCTCGTCATCGCCGGCTCCATGCCAGGCGGCATCGCGAGCATCGCGCGCTATCGCAGCAGCGATCAGATGCTCATCGCCGGGGCGTTCGTCAGCATTCTCGTGCTGGAATTCCTGCTTATCCGCGGCGCGATCTTCTGGGGCGCCAAGGCCGAGGAGAAGCGGGCGCAGCTGCGGGCAGCCAAGGCGCAGGCCTGATCGCCCTGTGCCTTCGGCGAAAGCGAGGCGGCAATATCGCGCCTCGCTTTCGCCGAGCAACTTCGTTCGTCGCTTAGTTGAAATCGCCGCTGCCCCCTGATGCAGCGGCTTGCCGTTGCATCATCACATCCGATCGATGCCTGTTGCATATCCTATCCAGGGGGATAGGATGTTGCCATGAGCCATGCCATGGACCCCGACATCATCAACCGCCTGCGCCGGGCGCAGGGCCATCTCGGCACCGTCGTCGGGATGGTCGAGACGGGCCGGAGCGTCCCTGACGTCGTGCAGCAGCTGCAGGCGGTCGAGAAGGCGCTGGAGAAGGTCAAGTCGCTGCTGATCTTCGACCATATCGAGCATCACCTGTTCGACCATGCCCAGGCGACGACGCCGGAGGCGCGCCGCTCGATCGAGGAGCTCAAGGCCCTCACCAAATATCTCTGACGATCCGGAGCGAACCGATGTCGGATGCGACCAGCTTTCCTGCCCAGCACCAGCACGTCTTCCTCGGCGACGAGCATGACCGGCACGAGCGCCGCACCTGGCTCGTCGTCGGCCTGACGGCCGCGATGATGGTCGCCGAGATCGTCGCCGGCACAATCTTCGGCTCGATGGCGCTGGTGGCCGATGGCTGGCACATGTCAACCCATGCGGCAGCGCTCGGCATCGCGGCCTTCGCCTATCGCTTCGCCCGGCAGCACGCACATGATCGCCGCTTCAGCTTCGGCACGGGCAAGCTCGGCGACCTCGCCGCCTTCGCCAGCGCCTTGCTGCTGATGCTGGTCGCCATCGCGGTGGGCTGGGAATCGGCGATGCGGCTCGCCGCGCCGGTCGCGATCGATTTCACGCAGGCGACGGCGATCGCGGTGCTCGGCCTTCTGGTGAATCTCGCCAGCGTCTGGCTGCTCCGGGACGGGCACGGCCATCATCACCATCACGGCCACGGCCATGGCGGCACCGGGCATCATGGCCACGCCCATCATCACCACGGACACGACGATCACCACCATGGCCACCATTCCCATGGCGGGCATGGCGCGGACACCAATCTGCGCGCGGCCTATATGCATGTCCTCGCCGATGCCTTCACCTCGATCCTGGCGATCGCGGCGCTGCTCGGCGGGCGCTTCTACGGCTGGGTCTGGCTCGATCCGGTGATGGGCATCGTCGGCGCTGCCGTGATCGCGCATTGGTCGATCGGCCTGCTGCGCAGCTCCGGTGCCGTGCTGCTCGACACCGTGCCGGACGAGGCGCTGGTGAAGCGCATCGGCGAGCGGCTGGCCGCCGAGGGGGCCGAGGTCGCCGATCTCCATCTCTGGCAGGTCGGGCCCGGCCATCGCAGCGCCATCGTCTCGATCGTGACCGGCGAGCCGAAGCCGCCGGCAACCTACAAGGCCTTGCTCGCCGACCTGCCGACGCTGTCGCATGTGACTGTCGAGGTGAACACCCGCGCTGCCGCAGTCTGAAGCGCTTGCCGGTGTCGAGGTTGTTGCAGGCCGCTCGCACGCGGATCTAGGGTAGCGCTCCCATATCCCAGGCGGGAGCGCGCCATGAACGGTCGGATCATCCTCGCAGCCGGTCTTGCCGTCGTTCTGGGAGGCGGTGCGCTGGCCCAGTTCAAGCCGGAGAGCGCTTATCGCGAGAGCCCGGGGGTGGCCGAGCGCTATCCCGATCCGCAGGTCGCCTTCACGACGCCGGCCTTCGCGCCGGGCAAGACCGATTTCACCGGCCAGGCCGAGATGATGGCCTTCCTGACGGCGCTGAAGGAGCGTGCGCCGCAGATGACGCTGTCGATCATCGCGAAGAGCCAGGAGGGGCGCGACATGCCCGCCCTGGTGTTCTCGCGCCATGGCCTCGACACGATTGGCAAGGGCCAGCGGCCCGTCGTGATGCTGATCGGCCAGCAGCACGGCAACGAGCCGGCCGGCGGCGAGGCGATGCTCGTGCTGGCGGAGCGGCTCGGAGCGGGCAATCTGGCCCCGCTGCTCGAGGCGATCGATGTCGTGATCATCCCGCGCGGCAATCCGGACGGGGCGGATCGCTATCGCCGGGCACTGGCCAACGGGGTCGATCCGAATCGCGACCATACCCAGTTGCGCACGCCGGAAATCCGGGCGATCGCCAACCTGTTCACGCGCTACCGCCCCGACATCCTGCTCGACTGCCATGAATTCACGGTCGCCGGGCGCTGGGTCGAGAAGGTCGGCGGGATGGTCAAGGTCGATGGCATGATCCAGGCGGCGACGGTGCCCAATCTCGCGCCGGCCCTGAAGCAGATCCAGGACGATGTCGTGCTGCCGGCGCTGCGGACGGCCTTCGAGACGGCGGGTGTCACCTATGAATGGTACCACACGACCGATGGCGCGAACCCGGCCTCGCCGGTGGCGATGGGGAGCATCGGCGCCGATACCGGGCGCAACATCGCCGGCCTGCGCAATGCGGTCAGCCTCCTGCTCGAAACGCGCGGCATCGGCATCGGCCGGGCTCATCTGGGGCGGCGGGTGCAGGCTCATGTCATCGCCTCCGAAGCCGTGATCAAGCTCGCGGCGCAGCGTCCTGCCGATATCCTCGCTGCGACCCGCAAGGCCGAGGCCGAGGTCGCCGCGATCAAGCCGGGAACGCCCTTCATCGTCACGGCGCGGCAGAAGCCGGAGCAGCGCACGCTCACCTTTATCGATCCCGCGACCGGGCAGGACCGGCCGGTCGAGGTGAAATGGCTGTCCTCGCTCGATATCGAGCCCACGCTGATGCGGCCGCGCCCGGCGGGTTACGTGCTGCCGGCCAAGGCCACGGCGGCGATCGAGGCCTTGCAGCGTCTGGGATTGAAGACCGAGACGGTGACGAGGGCAGCCGCGGTGCCGGGCGAGCGCTACAGGGTCGTGAAGGTCGAGATGGGCGCCAAGGAGGACGGGCGCGGCGACGATACCGGTGCAGGCCAGATCGTGAAGGGCTCCTACGCAGTCGAGACGGCCTCGATCCAACTCGCGCCGGGCGATGTCTATATCGGGCTCGACCAGCCTCTGGCGGCCTTGCTGCCGGTGATGCTGGAGCCGGAAAGCCAGACCGGTCTTGCCGCGAACAAGGTCCTGCCGGTCGAGGAAGGCGGCGTGCTCGATGTTCTGCGCATCAGCGAGCGGCCGGCCGCGGCGCTGGTCAAACCCTGAGGTTCAGCTCCCGATCACGCCTCGGCGCCGGAGCAGGACGAGGGTCAGCAGCGCGGCGGCGAGACATGTCAGCGCTACGAAGAAGGCGCCGGCCTCCGATTCGACCCAGGGCAGGCCCTTCACGTTGATGCCGAACAGGCCGGTGATGAAGGTCGCGGGCAGGAACAGCGCCGTCAGCAGCGAGAGCACATAGAGCTGCCGGTTGGTGCGGCTGGCCGAGCGGGCGGCGATCTCGTCCTGCAGCAGGCGCGCCCTGTCCTGCACCGACTGGACGTCGTGATGCAGGCCGTCGACCCGCTGGAGCAATCGCGTCGCGGCGGCCTTCACCGCGTCGGGCGCGCTGCGGCCGGACTGGGTCTCGGCGAAGCGGCGGAACAGGACATGCAGCCCGCTGAGCTGGCGATGCAACCGCACTGCGGTGCGCCGGACCGCGCCGACGCGCTGCGGCCCGTCATGCAGGCGGTCGAGCAGGATATGGTCCTCGACGCTGTCGGTCTCATCGACGAGGCGCACGACCGCATCGGTGACGTCGTCGATGATATATTCGATGATCTGCTCGAACAGCCCGGCCGGGCTTGTGGCCGGTTCGCCGCGATCAAGCGCCTCGGCCGTCATGCGGATCGAGTGCAGCGCCTCGCGCCGCCCGGTCAGCAGGAAGCTCTCGCCGATGATCCAGCGCAGGGCGCCGACATCCTCGGACTTGTCGGCGATGTCGCGGATCAGGTCGTGCGAGACGCCCCAGGCGAGATTGGCGGAGTGGTCCAGCCGCTGGTGCGGCTCATGCGAGAGGAAGGCTTCCTGCGTCGCGTCCGGCAGGTCCTGCTCGGCGATCCAGCTCTGTGCCCGCGTATGGACGAGGTCGAGATGGAGCCAGACGAAACCCACGGTCGGGGCGAGCTCCGGCATCTCGTCGCGCGGGATGCGGGTGGGCTGCCCGTCCTCATCGAAGCGATAGGCCCAGATGATGCCGGATTGGGATTGGAGATCGCTGAGCATGCCGGGCTTCCGCTGTCGCCACGGACCTCTCCGGCGGCGCGGCGCCTAAGGGCGCCGCGGATATGACGGCGGCATGACAGCCGGCAAAAGGTGCCTCAATCCCGGCCGATCGAACCGGTCACGTCGGCGCGGCGGTTATCGGCCGTGCGCGCGTTGGGAATCCGGCCGGGCGGGGCGAATTTCAGCCTGGTGCCGCCGGCGTCCCTGGGCGCGCGCAGGCCGGCCGGCGTTTGCGGCGGCGTGCGCTGCGCGACCTTCGGCTCGCCGCTATGCCATTTGCGCGTGCCGATATCGAAGCGGCCCTGGCGCCAGGCCTCGAACTCGCGCTCGCTGCCGAAGAAGGCGTTGCGGTCGACATCCCCGGTGATGCCGGGCACGCGGCCGGTGGTGGTGAACTGCCAGAATTCCCAGCGGTCGCGCTCATAGCGCTTCGCCAGTGGCGCCGCCGTGGAGCGCAGCCAGAAGGGGTGATCGTTGAGCTCGCCCTCCAGCACGTCCTCGTGGAAATTGATGTCGGTATAGATCACCGGCTTCTTGCCGGTGTGCTCGCGCAGGCCCTTCAGCATCTCGTTGATCTTGGCCATGGCCAGCTCCTTCGAGATCTTGCGGGTGCATTGCGAGTCGTTCTGCCATTCGACGTCGAGCACCGGCGGCAGGGCGTCGGGATCGCGCGGGATGTGCTTCTTGATCCAGCGCACCTGATCCTTGGCCGAGCGGCACCACCAGACGAAGTGATAGGCGCCCCGGGCGACGCCATGCTTCTTCGCCTCGGCCCAGTTGCGCCTGAAATTCGGATCGAGATGGTCGCCGCCTTCGGTCGCCTTGATGAAAGCGAAGCGCGTGCCGGCATCCTTGACCCGGGCCCAGTCGATTTCGCCCTGCCAGCGAGAGACGTCGATGCCCTGGATCACCTTGCGCCGCGCATCGCGGACGCCGTGATGGGGCGAGCTGTCGCCCTTCTTCGGATAGAGCGCCTGCGCCGGCTCGACGAGACCTATCATCAGGGCCGCGAAGGCGAGGGCTTTCAGCCCGATCCGTCCGCTGGTCAGCTTGCGCGCTGGCATGTGTTCCTCCCGCATCACAAGCCCAGATGCGGGGAGCGTGGTTAAGCGCCGGTTAGAATTGCGGCGCAGTCTAGGAATGAATTTCAGCCTTGGTTAACCGGCGCGATTTCGCCGGCCCATTCAGTCGAGGACTACGGGTTCGACCTGGTTGTCGACCGCCCGCATGGTCGAGGCGACGGCGGGCACGCTGCCGGGGATGCGCGCGACGGGCACATCGCTCGGCTCCTGCGGCTCGGGGGGCGACGGAGGAGGCAGCGGCTGCTGCTGGACGGGCGCAGGCTGTGCCGGCCCCTCGCGCTTGTCCCAGCGGCGCGTGCCGATGTCGTACTCGCCGCGCAGCCAGCCGGCGAACTGGCTCTCGCTGCCGAAGAAGGCGTTGCGGTCGACATCGCCGCGGATGCCCGGCACGCGTCCGGTGGTGGTGAACTGCCAGAAGGCCCAGGGGCGGTTGCTGTAGCGGGTTTCGGGCAGCGCGGCCGTCGAGCGGATCCAGTAGGGGTAGTTGTTGAACTGGCCCTCCAGCACCTCGCGATGGAAGGTGATGTCGGTGTAGATCACCGGCTTCTTGCCGGTGAGCTGTTCGAGCTCGGTCAGCATCAGCGCGATCTTCTCGCGGGCGAGCTCGCGGTCGATCTTCTGCGGGCAGGTCCGCGAATGGCCGTTCCACTCGACGTCGAGCACCGGGGGCAGGGCATCGGGATCGTTCGGGATCTGCTGCTTGAACCAGACCGCCTGCTCATGGGCCGGGCGGCACCAGAACACGAAATGGTAGGCGCCGCGCGGGACGCCGGCGCGGCGGGCGCCTTCCCAGTTGCGGCGGAAGGTCGGATCGACATGGTCGCCGCCCTCGGTCGCCTTCATGTAGACGAAGCGGGTGCCGGCCGCCTTGACGGCGGTCCAGTCGATCTCGCCCTGCCAGCGCGAGATGTCGATGCCGTGGATCGGGTACTGATGCGCCGCCGCGACGCCGGGATGCGGCCGGGCATCGCCCTTCGACGGGTAGTTGTCGAGCGCCACGCAGCCGCCGAGCGCCGCGAAGGCGGCGAGGGCCAGAAGGGGCAGGGCACGGAAACGGGGCATGCGGCGAGCGTTCATGTCGCGGAGAATTGCTGGGAATGTTTGACGGGCGGTTTACGTTACCAAAGTTCTGCCGCCTGTCAGCCTGATCTTGGGCGGAACGAAGCCGCGCGCCGGCGCCGGGAGGCGAATCGCAGCTGACGCGACATCTGAAGGCTCGGGCCGAAATCGTTGACATCGCCCGGAAACACGAAAGGCGACCCGAGGGTCGCCTTTCGCTGGACATTGTCCGAATTTGGTGCGGTCGAGAGGACTCGAACCTCCACGGGTCTCCCCGCTACCACCTCAAGGTAGTGCGTCTACCAATTCCGCCACGACCGCAGCTCGGTTCCGGTTGCGGGCGGTGCAACCAGGGAGCGGCGCCGATCTAGCAAATCGAATCCGCCGCCACAAGAGCGTCATGAAGGAAAAACGCAGAAGCGCGATTTTTCCCCAGGACGGGCCGATTCAGGCCGCGTCGGCGACGGTCTGCAGGGTGTAGATCGTCGGGCGCTTGAGCATCTGGGTGATCTCGACAGAGATTCGGGCGCCGCTGACCACAACGATTCCCTTGGCGAAAGGGTGATTGTTGGCGAGAATCTGGACTTCGTCGGTTTCGCTGGTGTTCAGCTCGATGATCGCGCCGCGGCCGAGGCGCAGCAGCTTGTAGATCGGCATTTCGGTCTGGCCGAGAACCACCGTGAGTTCCACCGGGACGAGATCGAGATCGGCCTTCAAGTTCTGTCTCCGGAACCCTACTTCAGAATTGGACCAGCGAAACTTGCCTGCCTGCCGGTTTTGGGCGCAAGAGGCGTTGCGAGGGCCGTGCCGGATGATGTCGCCAGCCCGGAAACTTTGAACGGAACATGGTTAAGCCATGGTGAAGATGCGTGAGGAACTGGCCGTCTCCTTCCTTCCGGAAGAGGTGTCCGAGCCGGTCGAATGGGCCGTGAGCGAAGGGCTCGTCGGCTATGACGAGGCGGTCGCCGAGATGGAGGCCCGCGCCGGGCTGATCGCGGACGGGCTGGCGCGCGAGCGCGTCTGGCTGGTCGAGCATCCGCCGCTCTATACCGCCGGCACGTCGGCCCGCGACGAGGATCTGATCGCGCCGGAGCGCTTCCCGGTGTTCCGCTCCGGGCGGGGCGGGCAGTTCACCTATCACGGCCCGGGCCAGCGCGTGGCCTATGTCATGCTCGACCTGAAGCGGCGCCAGCCGGACCTGCGCCGTTTCGTCGCCGCGCTGGAAAGCTGGCTGATCGGCGCGCTCGACGATTTCAACATCCGCGGCGAGCGGCGCGAGGATCGCGTCGGCGTCTGGGTGCGCCGGCCGGACAAGGGCGCCGCAACCGAGGACAAGATCGCGGCGATCGGCATCCGCGTGCGGCGCTGGGTCTCGTTCCACGGCATCTCGCTCAATGTCGAGCCGGACCTCACGCATTTCGACGGCATCGTGCCCTGCGGCGTCAGCCAGCATGGTGTGACCTCGCTTGTCGATCTCGGCCTGCCGGTGACGATGCCGGAGGTCGATTCGGTGCTGCGCGAGGCGTTCGAGCGCGTGTTCGGACCGACCGTCCAAATCTGATCGTCCAGGGCGGATTTACCATCCGTTAGCCATGGCGCGGCCATCTTCGACCGGGGTTGGGTTGAAGATGGGGACGACAATGCGAAACTTTTTCCTGGCGGGCGGCATCGCCCTGCTGCTCGCAGGCTGCAATACGACCGACCAGCGCATCGCCGGTGCCGCGGCCGGCGCGGGCGCCGGCGCGCTCGTCGGCGGGCCGATCGGCGCCATTGCCGGTGGTGCGATCGGTGCCGTCGCGGCGCCGTCCGTGACCGGCTCGATCAACAAGATGAAGGAATAGGCCGATCCAGCGGCGCGGATTTGCACGGCCGCGTCCGTGCGTCCGCGCCGGTTGGCGTTTTCGACGCGGCGCGCCATAAACTCGGCAGAGATTGTCGTCGAGGAGCGCGCCCGTGCCTGTCATCGAGAGCAAGGTCGATCTGAATTCGGCCGAGACGCGCGCCAATGCCGAGGCCTGGGCCGGATTGCGCGACGAACTCCAGCAACATCGCGCCACCGCTGCGCTCGGCGGCAATGCCAAGTCCCGCGAGCGTCACACCGCGCGCGGCAAGCTTTTGCCGCGCGAACGCGTGCTGCGCCTGACCGATCCGGGCTCCGCCTTCCTCGAAATCGGCTCGCTTGCCGCCTTCGGCATGTATGAGGGTGATGTCCACGCCGCCGGCATGATCGCCGGCATCGGCCGGGTCGCCGGCCGCGAATGCATGATCGTCTGCAACGACGCGACGATCAAAGGCGGCACCTATTATCCGATGACGGTGAAGAAGCATCTGCGAGCGCAGGAGATCGCGCGCGAGAACCGCTTGCCCTGTATCTACCTCGTCGATTCCGGTGGCGCCAACCTGCCGCACCAGACCGAGGTCTTTCCCGACCGCGAGCATTTCGGCCGCATCTTCTACAATCAGGCGACGCTCTCGGCCGAAGGCATTCCGCAGGTCGCGGTGGTGATGGGCTCCTGCACCGCGGGCGGCGCCTATGTGCCGGCGATGTCGGACGAGACAGTGATCGTCAGAAAACAGGGCACTATCTTCCTCGGCGGCCCGCCGCTGGTGAAGGCCGCGACCGGCGAGGTCGTCTCGGCCGAGGATCTGGGCGGCGCCGACGTACATGCGCGCCTTTCGGGCGTCGCTGATCATTATGCCGGCGACGATACCCATGCGCTCGCCATTGCCCGGCGCATCGCCGGCAACCTCAACAGCGTGAAGCGGCCGGATATCGACATCGCCGAGCCGGTCGAGCCGCTCTACGATCCGGCCGAACTCGAAGCCGTGGTCCCGACCGATCTCAAGAAGCAGTACGACATCCGCGAAGTGATCGCGCGCCTCGTCGATGGCTCGGAGTTCGACGAGTTCAAGAAGCTCTACGGCACCACGCTCGTGACGGGCTTCGCCCGCATCCACGGCATTCCGGTCGGGATCATCGCCAATAACGGCATCCTGTTCTCGGAGAGCGCGGTCAAGGGCGCGCATTTCATCGAATTGTGCTGCCAGCGGCGGATTCCGCTGCTGTTCCTGCAGAACATCACCGGTTTCATGGTCGGCCGCGATGTCGAGACGCGCGGTATCGCCAAGGACGGCGCCAAGCTCGTCACGGCGGTGGCCTCGGCGCGCGTGCCGAAGATTACCGTGCTGGTCGGCGGTTCCTTCGGCGCCGGCAATTACGGCATGTGCGGGCGGGCCTATTCGCCGCGCTTCCTGTTCACGTGGCCGAATTCGCGCATCTCGGTGATGGGCGGCGAGCAGGCGGCGAGCGTGCTTGCGACCGTGCGCCGCGACAATATCGAGGCCGAAGGCAAGAGTTGGCCTGCCGCCGACGAGGAGGCCTTCAAGGCGCCGATCCGCAGCAAGTATGAGGAGGAAGGCTCGCCCTATTTCGCCACGGCGCGGCTCTGGGACGACGGCATCATCCTGCCCTCCGAGACCCGCCGCGTGCTGGCGCTCGCCTTTTCCGCGACGCTCAATGCAGAGGTGCCGGAGACGAAGTTCGGCGTGTTCCGGATGTGACGGACGGCGCTGCTGGCCTTGCCGGCGGCGCCTGCCTCAACCGGCTCGCCGATAGGCGAAATAGCGCTCCGCCGGGACGCCCTGCGGCAATGCCATCGGTTCCAGCTGGTCGTGGGCCAGGGGCCAGCCGCTCAGCACGATGGCGCCTGGCAGGGCCAATGCCGCTGTGTGGGCCGGCAGCCATGAGAAGGCGATGGCGTCGCGCTCCGGTGCGCCGGTCGTGACATCGACATGGATCAGCGCCGCCGCCGCTCCATGCCGGTTCGCGAAGGCCGGCAGCGTCTCCGCCATATCGCCGACGACGAGGAGATGCGCCGGGGGCGTCGATTGCGGATTCGCCTGCGGATGCCGCTCGAACACGTGGATGTCGCGGTTCGGCAGCAGCTCCCGCAGATGATCGTAAGTCCGGCCGTTGCCGAGGCCCAGTTCGAGAACGAGGCCGTCACGGCCCTGGATCGCGGCTGCGGCCCAGTTCAGGACGGTGCGCTGTGCCTCGAGGCGGCGAATGAAACTGTCCAGGCGGCTCATCGGCTTCCATTCGTCGCGTTGCGGCTTGCGGGTGGCTGGCCGGCCTCGGCGCGTTTCAGCTTCCAGCATGCCGGCGCGCCCGGCAGCACGCGAATGAAAACCTGTTGCGCGCTGCGCTCCGTGCGCCGCTTCCAGATGGTTTCCAATAAAGGGATTGCAACCGTCTCAGCGCAATTCGACCTTCACGACCTCGTAGACGGCCCGCGCGCCGCGCTTGTCGCCGGGCGCGACGAGGCGCCAGCCGCCATCCAGCGGCTTGCCGTCCACCGCCGAGACGAGGATCAGGGGCAGGTTGCCGAAATCGGGGTGGATTTCACCGATCGAGAAGGCGATCTGGTAGCCGTCCTTCGCGCTGACGACGAAGGTCTTCTTCAATTGCTCGACGGGCTTCAGGCCATCGAGCGCCTTGTTCGCCTGCAGGACATCCCAGAGCAGCACGCCCTTGTAGCGTCGCGTCGCCGGTCCTTTCGAGGTCTCGAAGGTGACCTCGCGCTCGGCCACGGGCAAGGCGGCGAGGGATTGCGATGAGAGCCGGATCGGCGCGGGGCCGATGCCGGTGAGTTCGACGGCCGGCTCCTGGGCGCGCAGGGCCGGCGCGATCGCCAGGAGGGCAAGCAGGATCAGGGTGCGAAGCAAGGTGGGCAATCCCCGTTGCAGGTCGCCGGCATCAGGACATCATCCGCTTACGCCTGTCGATGGTTCATTTCATGGCTGAAGCGGCATCGTCGCTCCGGCCGGCATGGCCTTGCGCGTGATGGCCCAGAACAGCAGCGCGATCAGGCTGATCGCTGCGCCGAGCGCGCAGACGCCCGTCCAGCCGGCATGGGCGTAGGCGACGGTCGATGCCGACGAGCCTGCGGCACTGCCGATCGAATAGAAGACCATATAGGCCGCCGTCAGGCGGTTCTGCGCTTCCGGCCTGACCCGGTAGATCATCGCCTGGTTGGTGACATGGACGGCCTGGAGCCCGAAATCGATGATCAGAACGCCTGCGACCAGCCAGAGGATCGAGCGATCCAACTGGGCGATCAGCAGCCAGGACAGCAGCATCAACCCAAGCGCGATGCCCGTCGTGCGCTGGCCGTGGCCCCGGTCGGTCCAGCGCCCGGCGCGGGTGGCCCCCAGCGCGCCGGCCACGCCCGCCAGCCCGAACAGGCCGATCTGCGTATGGGAGAAGGAGAAGGGTGGCGCGCTCAGCGGCAGGACGAGCGGCGTGAGCAGCGTCGTGATGTTGGCGAAGATCAGCATGGCGATGATGCCGCGGATAAGCAGCACGGGCTCTTCGATGATCAGCGTGACCAGCGAGGCGATCAGGCGGCCATAGGAGAGGCCGGTGGCGCTTCGCTCCTGCCTTGGCAGTGCCTTCCAGAGCAGGAAAGCGATCATCAGCGTCAGCACGGCCGAAACGAAGTAGACGGTTCGCCAGCCGGAGAGATCGGTCAGGGCGCCGGCGACGGTTCGCGCCAGCAGGATGCCGATCACGATGCCGCTGGTGACGATGCCGACCACGTGGCCCCGCTCGGAGGGCCGCGCCAGGCTCGCCGCGTAGGCGACGAGCGCCTGCGTGACGACGGCCAGCAATCCGACCGCGGCCATCGAACCGAGGAGCATCGCGGCCGATTGCGAGAAGCCGACGCTGGCGAGCGCCAGGACCGAAAGCACGGATTGCCCGACAATGAGCTTGCGGCGGTCGAACAGATCGCCCAGCGGGACGAGGAAAAGCAGGCCAAGTCCGTAGCCGAGCTGCGTTGCGCCGACGATCAGCCCGGCGACCGTGCGCGACAGGCCGAGATCATCCGCCATCACGTCGAGCAGGGGATGGGCGAAATAGGCATTCGCCACCGCGAGCCCGCTGGCGACGGCGAAGAGCAGGATCGTCCGGTTGTTCAGGGTGCGCTGCGGGGCGGATGACACTCCGCCAGGGGCGCGCGCGCTCGCGTTCGCGGGCGCCGGAGGCGCCGCGTCCTGGATCAATCTCATTGTAGACTCCGGGTAGTTCGGTTTTATAATGAAACCGACATGAGCTGTAATGATATTGGTTTTATCATGCAACCAAAAATGGCGACGCGGATCAAAAACCAGCGGAGGCCGCGCTGATGGTCGCCCGCACGAGCCTCAAGGGCGATTACTGCCCAAGCGCACGCTCCCTCGATGTGATCGGCGACTGGTGGTCGCTCTTGATCGTCCGTGACGCTTTTGACGGGATGACCCGCTTCGGCGAGTTCCAGAAGAGCCTCGGCATCGCCAAGAACATCCTGACGGATCGGCTCAAGACGCTGGTGGAGAACGACATTCTGGAAACCGTCCCCGTGGGCGACGGCGGCGCGCGCATGCAATATCGCCTGACGGCGGTGGGGAAGGACCTCTTCCCCGTGATGGTCGCGCTGCGGCAATTCGGCGAACGCCATCTCTTTGCGCCGGAGGAGGAGCGCTCGCGTCTGGTCGAGCGTGAGACCGGCCTATCTGTGCGCCTCGATGTCCGCACCGAGGACGGACGCGCGATCGGACCGGATCAGGCCGTCATCCTGAAGGTGCCTGAGAAGGACTGAACGAGCGGCCTCACCCCAGCGAGAACGCTTCGTGCACGGCGCTCTGCACGCCGCCGCCCATGACCGGGCCGCCACCGGCGACATGGATCGCGTCGCCGACCAGCGCCGCGCCCAGCCCGTGGCGGGGCGTCAGCATCGGCGCATATTGCTCCCAGCCATCGCTCTTGGGGTCATAGGCTTCCATCTGGCCGAAGACGCGGTTGGTGCCTTCCCCGCCCATGACGAAGACCCTGCCGCGATAGAGCACGGCGCCATGGCCGGAGCGGCCGGTCGGCATCGGCGTGCGCATCGTCCATTTATCCGCCGCCGGATCGTAGGAATGGTGCAGGTTCGAGTTGGTGTGGAAGGAATCGACGCGCCCGCCGATGACATGGATCAGGTTGCCGATGGCGAGCGTGCCGGTGTGGTCGCGGGCGGTCGGCAGGGGCGTGCGCTCGCTCCAGCGGTCGGCCTTGGGGTCGTAGACCAGATGCCAATCGATCGAGCGCTTGGTCTCGGTGGTCTCGCCGATGGCGCCGCCGATGACATGCAGCACGCCGCCGAGGCCGACCACGGCGGTCGAGCCGGCGGCGCGGGGCAGGGCGGCGATCTCGGCCCAGCGATCGGCCTTCGGGTCATAGGTGAAGCAGCGCGGATGCGGCTTGCGGTTCTGCTCGAGGAAGCCGCCGATCGCGTAGAGCTTGCTGTCGAGGAAGGCGACGCCGACATGGTTGGCGCCCTGCGGCAGGGGCGCACCGTCATGCCATTTGTCGGCCTTGCCCTCGTAGACATGGTGATAGGGGCGATCGGTGCGCTGCTCGCCATAGCCGCCGACGACATGCATCCGATCCTCGAAGGCGGTCGCCCAGGCCATTTCCGAGCGCGGCAGCGGCAAGGGCGCTTTCGCGCTCCAGCGGCCGGGCATCGCGGCTTTCGGGGCGGGCGAATCGAAGACGTTCTGCGTTGCCGCCAGCGGCGGTTTCTCGATCCGGCCGGGCTGGCTGAGCCGCTCATATTGCGGGCCGTGATGCTCGTGGCCCTGCTGCTGGGCCAATGCCGGGCTGGCAAGCGCCGCGGCGCCGGCTGCAAGCAGATGGCGGCGGTTCAGGCTGGTCATCGCGTCGTCCTCCCGACTACAACGATAGGGCAGAGCTGGCGGGCGGCAAGCGCATGGAATGCGGGCCCTCCCATGGTTCCCCCGAGCGGTTTCGCCCGTTATGGTCGGGCGCCATCTCAAACGATTTAGGCCCAGGGAAATACGAGGAAACGCATGGCGGGACATAACAAGGTCGCGATCATCACCGGCGCCGGCTCGGGCGTGGGGCGCTCGGTCGCCATCGCCTTCCTGAAGGACGGCTATCGCACCGTGCTGGCCGGCCGCCGCGCGGATGCGCTGGAGGAGACGATTCAGCTCTCCGGCGTCGACAAGGGCCGCGCGCTGGCGGTGCCGACCGATGTCACCGACAAGGCCTCGGTCGAGAACCTGTTCGCCAGGACGAAGGACGCTTTCGGCCGGGTCGACGTGCTCTTCAACAATGCCGGCGTGAATGCGCCCGGCGGCGTGCTGCTGGAGGATCTTTCGTTGGAGGACTGGCAGAAGGTGGTCGATACCAACCTGACCGGGCCGTTCCTCTGCACCCAGGCCGCCTTCAAGGCGATGAAGGAGCAGACGCCGCAGGGCGGGCGCATCATCAATAACGGTTCGATCTCGGCCCATGCGCCGCGGCCGAATTCCGTCGCCTATACCGCGACGAAGCATGCGATCTCGGGCCTGACCAAGACGGCCGCGCTCGACGGGCGCAAATACGACATTGCCGTCGGTCAGGTCGATATCGGCAACGCGCTGACCGAGATGGCGCGCAAGATGACGACGGGCGTGCCGCAGGCGGACGGCTCGATCAAGGTCGAGGCGGTGATGGATGTCGAGCATGTCGCGACGACCGTCCTGCACATGGCCGGCCTGCCGCCCGAGGCGAACGTGCTGTTCGTCACGGTAATGGCGACCAAGGCGCCGCTCGTCGGGCGCGGCTGAGCGGACAGGCTTCCCCTCTTGCCAGTCGTCCCGGGCGCAGCGCAGCGTAGACCCGGGATCCATTCCTGAGCCTTGCCGATTTCTGTTCCGGCATGGATCCCGGATCGGCGCCGCTGCGCGGCTTGTCCGGGATGACAGGGGTGAGGGTGGTCACAGCGGAGCAAGGCATGGCTGGCCGGGGCGAGCCCGACCATGATGGTGTAGGAGGCTCGGTACCGAGCCCTGCCGTCGCCCGCGCCTATACGCTCACCATCTGGGGCATCGCGCTCGGCATTCTGATCCAGGCGGTGGCGACCGTCGTCTGGGCGCTCGCCATCGGCAATGCCCAGCTCTTCAAGGATGGCGTCGACTGGGTCTACGACGTCGCGCTCTACGGCATCGCCGCGATCGTCTTCGGCCGCGATGCGCGGATCGAGCGGTTGGCGGCGGTCGCGATCGGCGCCGTCATGGCGGTGGCCGGGCTGCACACGCTCTACGATCTCTGGGACAAGATCGTCCGGCCAAGGCCGATCGAAATCTGGACGCTCGGCTTCGCGGCGGCGAGCGCCATCGTCATCGCCTTCTTCGTCGTCGCCGCGCTCTGGCGCTTCCGGCGCGAGCAGAACCCGGTGATCAAGGCGACCTGGCTGTCGAGCCGCAACGATACGATCTCGACGACGGGCTTCGCTCTGGTCGGGCTCGCCGCGCGAGTCGCGCCGGTGCGCTGGCCGGAATATCTGTTCGATCTCGTCGTCGCCGGCATCTGCTTCCAGGCGACATGGGCGATCTGGCGCTCGCTGCGGTGGAGCGCGAATTCGGAAGCGTCCCAATCCGGTTTGCGCAACAAGGCGCAGACAGACGCCACGGGCGGGCTATAAAGGCGGCACGTCTCCTGAGGATGCCGCCGCCATGACGATCGCCGCCAAGCTGCCCTCCATCCTGATCGCCAATCGCGGCGAGATCGCCTGCCGGGTGATCCGCACCGCCCGGCGGCTGGGCTTGCGCACCATCGCCGTCTATTCGGATGCCGATGCCGAGGCGCTGTTCGTGCAGATGGCGGACGAGGCCTACCATATCGGCCCGGCCCCGGCCCGCGAGAGCTATCTCGACGCGGCCAAGATCCTCGCCGTCGCCAAGGAGGCGGGCGCCGCCTGCATCCATCCGGGCTATGGCTTCCTCTCCGAGAACGCCGAATTCGCCGATGCCTGCGCGGCGGCCGGCATCGTCTTCGTCGGTCCGCCGGCCTCGGCCATCCGGGCGATGGGCCTGAAGGACGCTGCCAAGGCGCTGGTCGAGAAGGCCAGCGTGCCGGTGGTGCCGGGCTATCACGGCGCCGAGCAGGATGTCGCATTCCTGGCGAAGGAGGCCGAGCGGATCGGCTACCCCGTGCTGATCAAGGCGGTTGCCGGCGGCGGCGGCAAGGGCATGAAGAAGGTCGACCGGGCCGAAGATTTTCCGGACGCCCTGACCAGCGCCCAGCGCGAAGGCAAGAACGCCTTCGGCGATGCCCGCGTACTGGTCGAGAAATACGTGCTCTCGCCGCGCCATGTCGAAATCCAGGTCTTCGGCGACAGCCACGGCAATGTCGTCCATCTCTACGAGCGCGACTGCTCCTTGCAGCGCCGGCACCAGAAGGTGATCGAGGAGGCGCCGGCGCCGGGCATGAGCGCCGAGGTCCGCGCCGCCATGGGCAAGGCCGCGACCGAGGCCGCGAAGGCCGTAGGTTATGTCGGGGCCGGCACGGTCGAGTTCATTGCCGATGGACGTGACGGCCTGAAGGCCGACGGCTTCTGGTTCATGGAGATGAATACGCGGCTTCAGGTCGAGCATCCCGTCACGGAGGCGATCACCGGGCTCGATCTCGTCGAATTGCAGTTGAAGGTCGCGGCCGGCGAGCCGCTCGGCTTCACGCAGTCCGATGTCTCGGCCACGGGCCATGCCGTCGAGGCGCGGCTTTATGCCGAGGACCCGGAGAAGGGCTTCCTGCCTTCGACCGGCAAGCTCTGGGCGCTGCAATTCCCCGAAGGCGAGGGCATCCGCATCGATACCGGCGTCGAGGCCGGCGATACGGTGACGCCGTTCTACGACCCGATGATCGCCAAGGTGATCGCCTACGGTCCGACGAGGGATGTGGCGCTCGATCGGCTGGGCGCGGCTCTGGGCGAGACGGTTGTCGCCGGCCCGCGCACCAATCTGGCCTTCCTGAAGAAGCTGACGGAAGCGGAGGGCTTCCGGAAGGGGCCGTTCGATACCGGCTTCATCGACCGCAATATCAGCGCGCTCGGCGCCGAGCCGCAGCCGCTCGATGCGGCAGCGGTGGCGGCGGCGGCCTTGCAGCTCGAAGAGGAGCGGCAGGCGGCGGGCATGATCGCGGCGGCGGGCCGGGCGGAGGGCGAAACCCGCTCACCCTGGCTCGATCCCGACGCCTTCTCGCTGATGCCGCGCCAGCCGCTCGGCCTGCCACTGATGGTCGATGGCGAGCGCGTCGAGGCGCGGATCGAATGGCATGGCGACGATGCGCGCGTCAGCCTGCCCGGTCATGAGATCGGCGAGGGCGAGCACGAGATCGCGCTGGCCGAGGGCGAGGGCGGAACATGGTTCGCGCTGCATCGCGGCCGCCAGACGGCGGTCTCGCTGTTCGATCCGTTCGGCGTCGATCTCGATGCGGCGGCGGGCTCGGGCGGCGTGGTCAAGGCGCCGATGCATGGCAAGCTGGTGGCGCTCTTTGTGGCGCCGGGCGAGGCCGTGACCAAGGGCCAGCGCCTCGCCATCGTCGAGGCGATGAAGATGGAGCATGTGCTGACCGCCCCGCGCGACGGCACGGTCAGCGAGGTCGTGGGCGAGCCCGGCGCGCAGGTGGCGGAAGGCGCGAAGGTGGTCGTGCTGGGAGATTGACCGGGGGCGGTCAGGGTCTGAACTGGAAGCGGCCGCCCTGTCCGTTGATCAGGTAGTAATTGCCGGCATCCTTGACGATCCTGTCGCAGCGGGCTTGGCCGGAGTCGAAATCGACGCAGATGCGCCCGTTGTCAACGCGATACTTGCCGGGGTTGCCGCCGTTGAAGGTATAGCGCCCATCGGCGCCATAGGACGCGGATGACGAACCGATCGCCACCGACTTCCCGCCGATGAGCTTCTGAAGCTCAGCTTTCGGGACGGGCTTGTCTTGAGCGTTGGCGGTGCTGGAAGCACTGACGAGGGCCATCGCGGCCAGAATGAGAATGCGCATTGAAGCCCCCCTGATGCATTACGCTGCGTCAGGGGTATCTTATTTTGATGGCCTTTGGCGTCAACGCTTCGCGCGAGCTTGTCGATGCAGCTCGCTCCGGGTTGCGCGATTCCTGTTTCGTGAGTCGGTCGAGTCGCTTGCGGTTTCCTGTTGAGATTTTGATTCAGGGTCTGACTGGGCCCTCGCTCCCGTCCTCCCGGACAAGCGACGAAGCCGCGCCGATCCGGGATCCATTCCGGAGCGCTTCAGGCATGAAGCCCGGGCCTTCGCTTCGCTTCGCCCGGGATAACGGGGGTTGGAGCAACGGGAGGGCTAGTCGACGAGCGCCACGGCCGCCTTTTTCAAGATGGCGAGATTGATTTTCGCCAGCGGGTCGCCGTCTTCCAGAAACCAGCTTGCCGACAAGCCGCACCACGCGATGATCCAGCGCAACAGGCGTTCCCGGTCGAGCCCGGATTTCGCCAGCACGATCTCCAGCCGCCGCTCGAAGGCGCCGGGCGCGATGGCGACAGGAGGTTCGGGATCGGCGAGATCGGGATCGCAGAACAGGATCGTGTATTCGAAGGCGCAGTCGCCGATCACCGATTTCGGATCGATGGCGAGCCAGCCGCGTTCCTCGAAGTCGAGGACGTTGTCGTGATGCAGATCGGCATGGAGCGGCATGATCTCCTGCTGGGCGGGCAGGAGCGTGCTTGCGTCCATCGCAGCGCGAACGAGCAGGCCGCCATGCTTTGCCGCTGCCGTAAACAGGTCCTTGAACCAGATGTCGAGCGGGATCAGCCCGTCGGGAGCCGGGCCGCGCGGCTTCTGCAAACCTGCGATGGCGTCGCAAAGAATGGCGGTGGCTTCGCTGTCGCCTTTGGCACCGCTGCGCGCCATGGCGGCCAGAGAGCGCTTTCCGGTGGCACGCTCGATCAGCATCGCCTCGCCGTTCCCGCTGCGGGCGAGCAGACGGGCGGCGCCGTCGCCGTTCCAGTATTCCAGCGGCAGGTAGCCGCGCCGCTCGTCCTCGGCATCGGGCAGCTTCAGCATGGCGGGCGCGCCGCCCTGCAGCACGGGCAGCAGGTGGCTGGCATGCGTCCTGATCGGCTCGCCGTCGGCGACGAGGCCCCAGCGGGCGAGCCAGGGATCGAAAACCGCCCCGGACACCGGGCTCATCCGCGACCGATCACCGGGAACTGCTCGGCCTCGTAGATCTGGCCGGAGACCGGCGCGCTATCCTCCGAGAGCCAGAAGGCGGTGTGGGCGGCGATCTCCTCCGGCTGCATGATCCGGCCGGTCGGGGCGTCGCGCAATGGCAGGTGGTTCTGCCAGCCGGGCTTGCGGCCTTCGCGCTGCTGGGTCGCGTCCTCGTTGGCGGTCCAGGTCCAGCCGACATTGAGCTGGTTGGCGCGGATGCGCTCGGGGCCGAGCGTATTGGCGAGATTGCGCGTCATCGTCATCAGCGCGCCCTTCGACATCGAATACACCGTGAGGTTCGAGAGGCCGCAATAGGCGTTGATCGAGCCGACGGTGACGATGGCGCCGGGCGATTTCTGGGTGCGGAAGGCGCGGATCGCAGCCTCCGCACAGAGCAATGGCGCGCGGGTGTTGATCGCGAACATATGGTCGAAGAAGGCGGCGGTGGCCTCGGTCAGGATGCCGCGCGGATAGATGCCGGCATTGTTGACGAGTCCGTCGATGCGGCCGAAGGCGGCGATGGTGGCATCGACGATGACTTGGGCGGTCGCGGGCTCCGCGAGATCGCCGGTCGCGCCTGACGTCGCCGTCCCGAGCCGGGCGACGGCTGCCTCGACCTCAGCGGCATCGCGGCCGTGGATCAGCACCTTGGCGCCCTCGGCGACGAGGCGTTCGGCCATCGCGAAGCCGATGCCGGTCGAGGAACCGGTGACGAGAATGACCTTGCCTGCAAGTCCGCGCATGATGGAGCGTCCGTAGCCTGTCGAGGAAATGAGCATGACGGTGAAGCGTATCGTGGCGAACATGCTAACCGCCGAGCCGGGGCTGGCCAAACCTTTCTACGGCGACATTTTCGATATGCACCCCGTCATGGACGTGCCCGCGCATCGCGGTTGACGCCGGGCTGTGGAGAATAAACGGGGAGGCTGGCCGGCTGGCGTTCCGAGGCCTATTTTGCGGCCATGCCCCTACACCTGCTCAAACTCTGCGTCGGCGCGGAATCGATCAGCGACCTCGAGGACTGGATCGCCGAGCGTCAGGCGCAGCGCCGCGCCCGCGGCGAGCCGGCCGAGCAATTGCACACCACGCGCATGGTGCCGAAGAAGATCGAGGAGATCCTCGATGGCGGCTCGCTCTACTGGGTGATCAAGGGCCAGATATCGGCGCGCCAGCGTCTCACCGATATCCGCCCCTTCACCGATGGCGAGGGCATCGGCCGCTGCCATCTGGTGATGGAGCCGGTCGTGGTGCCGGTCGAGCCGCGTCCGTTCCGGCCCTTCCAGGGCTGGCGCTACCTGCAGGTCAAGGACGCTCCTCGCGACCTCTCCGAGCATGGCGGCGATGTCGGCGAGATGCCGGAGGAGCTGCGGCGCGAACTGGCGGGGCTGGGGCTGCTCTAGGCGGCCTCACACCGGAATATTATCGAGCAGCCGCGTGCTGCCGATGCGCGCCGCGAGGATCAGGCGGATCGGCCCGTCCGCGAGCGAGGCGACCGGTGCCAGCGTCTCGGCATGGCGCGCTTCCAGATAGTCGAGCTCGAAACCGGCGCCGATGATCTCGTTCTGCGCGTCGGTGACCGCCTTGAGCAGGTCGTCGCGGTTGCGGATGCGCGCGGCGAGATCCTGCATCACGCGCTGGAGCAGCGGCGCGAGCGCCCGGTGCTCCTCCGAGAGGTAGCGGTTGCGCGAGGACATCGCGAGGCCGTCCGCCTCGCGGATCGTCGCCAGCGGGATGATCCTGATGCCGAGATCGAGATCGGCGGCCATGCGGGTCACGACCTTGAGTTGCTGGTAGTCCTTCTCGCCGAAGATCGCGTAATCGGCACGCGACTGCGTGAAGAGCTTGCAACAGATTGTAGCGACGCCCTCGAAATGCGTCGGGCGGAAGCGGTCCTCCAGTCCGACGGCGGCCGGGCCGAGCAGCAGCACGCGCGTCGCGAAACCGGCGGGATACATCTCTTCGACCGAGGGGAAGAACACCGCGTCGGCGCCGGCCGCGACGAGCTTGGCGCAGTCATCGTCGAAAGTGCGCGGGTATTTCTTGAAATCCTCATGCGGCGCGAACTGCGTCGGGTTGACGAAGATCGTGACGATCACCCGCCTCGCATGGCGCTGGCCCTCGGTGACCAGCGCGATATGGCCCTCGTGCAGCGCGCCCATGGTGGGCACCAGCGCGACCTTTTCGCCGGCCGCATGCCAGCCCGCGACGGCTTCGCGCATCGCGGCGACCGTCTCGAAAACCGTGATTCCAGCCATTCGCGCGCCCTCCGTTCGGCGCACGGGTAGCAAATGCCGCCGCCATGGCCAATATCTTGGACAAAGGGATGATTCAGGCGGAACGAAGGGGCCGATGAGCGAGAGGAAGGACCGGGCCGTCGGCAAGGCGGGAACGACCGCGCCGGCGACGCATTCGCAGCCGGGCGAGATCGACCGTTTTCTTGGCGCGGCGAAGCAGCTCGCGCCCTTGGCGAGCGGGCAGGCGGGGCGGCTCGTCTTCGCGCTCGACGCCACGATGAGCCGCCAGCCGACCTGGGACCTCGCCTGCTCGCTGCAGGCCCGGATGTTCGACGCGACCTCGCAAAGCGGCGGGCTTGCGGTGCAGCTCGTCTATTTCCGGGGCATCGGCGAGTGCCGCGCTTCCGGCTGGGTCGGCGAGCCGGCGCGCCTGACCGGGCTGATGCGCCGCATCGCCTGCGAGGGTGGCCAGACCCAGATCGCGCGCGTGCTGCGCCATATCCGCGACGAGGCCAGGACCGTGCCGGTGCGCGCGTTCGTCTATGTCGGCGATGCGATGGAGGAGGATGTCGATGCGCTCGCGGCGCTTGCCGGCGAACTCGGCCTGCGCGGCATCCGCGGCTTCGTCTTCCAGGAGGGGGATGATCCGGCCGCGAGCGGCGCCTTCGCCGCGATCGCGCGATTGACCGGCGGCGCCCATGCCCGCTTCGACGTGAATGCGCCGGCCTCCCTGCTCGATCTCCTGCGCGGTGCGGCGGCCTATGCGGCCGGCGGACGCGAGGCGATGCTCAGGTTGGCGGGTTCGACCCCAGCGGTGAAGGGACTGATCGCCGCGATGGATGGAGGGCGACGGTGAGCCTGCTTTACGGCGTTGCCGTGCTGATCCTGGTCTGGTGGCTGGTGAAGCTCTTCGCCGGGGCCAATCCCAAGGTGCTGGCGCGATTGGCGAAGACCGGCGGCGGCGTCGCCGCGCTCGGCGTTGCCGGGTTGCTGATGGTGCGCGGCCGGATGGACTTGGCCATCTTCCTCGGCGGCGTCGGTGCCTGGCTGCTCGGCTGGAGCGCGACCGGGCCGGGCGGCATCCGCTTCCCCTGGGCTGATCGCTCCGGCCCGACGCCGGGCGCGACCTCCAAGGTCAAGTCGGCGCTATTGGAGATGGAACTCGACCATGACAGCGGCGCGATGACCGGCAGCGTCACCGCCGGCCCCTATGGGGGGCGCGGGCTCGACAGTCTGGATATGTCCGAGCTTTCCGCGCTGATGCGGGACTGCCTCACGCGCGATCCGGATGGGGCGCGGCTGCTAGAGGCATATCTCGACCGCCGGACGCCCGGCTGGCGTGAAAACGCTCAGCGTGATGGCGACGCGGGGCAGCGCGGCGCGCCGGGCGCGGGCGCGATGACGCAGCAGGAGGCCTACGATATCCTGGGGCTTCAGCCGGGGGCGGGCGAGGAGGCGGTCCGCGAAGCCCATCGGGCCCTGATGAAGCGCATCCACCCGGATGCCGGGGGCACCAGCGGCCTTGCCGCTCGCGTCAACCAGGCCAAGGACGTCCTTCTGAAGCAGCGCTAGCGAAGGGGTTGGGGAGTGGGTCTGCGACATGTCGTGAACTCCTTTCCCGGGTCCCTGATCAGCTGCGGGTGGCGAAGCAGGAGAAGCCGCCGCGCTTCAGCTGGTTGCAGGCATTCTGCGCATCCTTCGAGTCGTCGAAGCCGGCGAAGCGGGCGCGGAAGAGGGTGGAGCCGCCCTTCGCGACCTTCTCGGTGAAGGCCGAGGCGCTGGCGAGCGAGCCGGAGGCCTTGGCCTTGGCGCGGGCCAGGATTTCCTTGGCCTTGCCCTCGTCGTCGGTGGCGCCGAGCTGGATCACCCATTTGCCGGAGGCGACGATCGCCGCCTGATGCGACATCGCGGGAGCGGGTTCCGGCGCCTGCACCTTGGCCGGGGCGGCCTCGACCTTGCGGGCGGCCGGGGCGGCGGGAACTTCAACCTTGGCCTCGGCGACCTTCACCGGCTCGGCGACGGGCTCGGGCGCCCTGGCGATCGAGGAGGTGACGTCGACATTCGCCGGCGGGCGCAGGACCTTGGCGTCGGCCGGCTGGGCGCCAATCGACCAGCGCATGGCGGACGGCGTCGTGGTGGCCGCGACCGGGCGCATGCCGGAAAGCTGGACGGGCTGGGCGCCGACGGAGACCGGGCGCGGCGGCGCGATCGGCGTGGTGGTCGGCATCGGGGCATAGGCGCGGGCGGCGGCCGGGAGGGGCGGCTGCTCCTCAACCTGCGGCTGCTGGCGCGGACGCGGCACCGGGATCGGCGTGGGCTCGGCCACGGCGGCCTGCTGGATCGAACGCGGGCGCTCTTCCGGCTCCGGGGCTTCGGCGACCATCACCGAGGAGCGACCGCTGGTCGAGGCGCGCGGCAGGCTGGCCAGCACGAGATCGGTCATGATCTTGTCGCGCGAGGCGCCGGAACGGCCGCCGAGCACGATCGAGACGACATGCCGGCCTTCCGACTTGGCCGAGGTCATCAGGTTGAAGCCGGAGGCGCGGGTGTAGCCGGTCTTGATGCCGTCCACGCCCTCGACCTTGCCGAGCAGGCGGTTATGCCCGCGGATCGTGCGGCTGCCGTACTGGAAGGCGCGCATCGAGAAGAGCGGGTAGTATTTCGGGAAGCGCTCCTGGATGGCGCGGGCGAGGATGGTGAGGTCGCGCGCCGTCGTCAGGTTCGGCGGGGAATGGGGCAGGCCGTGCGGGTTGTAGAAGCGGGTCGAGCTCATGCCGAGCGAGCGCGCCCTACGCGTCATCTGCTCGGCGAAAGCCTCCTCGGAACCTGCGATGTTCTCGGCGACGACGACAGAGGAGTCGTTGGCCGAAAGCGTGATCATGCTCTTGATGGCGTCCTCGACCGCAATGGTCGAGCCGGCGCGCAGGCCGAGCTTGGTCGGCGGTTGCGAGGCCGCATAGGACGAGACCTTGAGCTCGGAATCCATGGTGAAGCGGCCACGCTCCATCTGCTCGAAGAGCATGTAGAGCGTCATGACCTTGGTCAGCGAGGCCGGGATGCGCGCGGCATCCTCGTTGACTGCATGCAAGGTGCGGCCGGTCTTCGCGTCGACCACCATCGCGGCATAGGGAGGGGTGTAGCCGCCACCGCCGGCATGACGGCGCTTGCGCGCCTCCGCTGGAGAGGAAGCGATCGTGGCCGCAACGGCGACGACACCGATCAGACCGGCAACGGCCCGCAGACGCGGCCGCCGCAACCCAACGCAACCAGACAACATGAACCCGCCTCGAACACACAACCATGGGCCGATCCCGCGCCTGGCTCATCGTGGCGCAGGGGACACAGTTGGAGAGGTTAGGCGGTTGCGGTTACGGAGCCGTTAAAACTTGAACGGTTGCCAGTGGAACGATCTGCGTTTGGTGCATTGCAGCGTTCTCTTGACATTCATGTTGCAATGCACAATATGCGGTCAGTCCCCGGTGGTGATCACGGTCACACGACCTTGGGGCAGCGTATCGGGCCATCCTGGCCCATTCACCTGAGGCGGCACCGCAGAGTGCCAGGAGACGACCCATGATCCAGCAGTTCGAGACCATCCAGAAGGCTTCCAAGGACAACGTCGATGCGGCCCTGAAGGCTTTCGGCGCCACCTCGAAGGGCGTGCAGACCATCGCCGTCGAGACCACCGACTATGCCAAGAAGTCCTTCGAGGCCGGCACCGCCACGCTCGAGAAGCTCGCTGGCGTGAAGACCTTCGACAAGGCCCTGGAGATCCAGGCCGACTTCATCAAGACCTCGTTCGAGGGCGCCGTCGCCCAGCTCACCAAGATGGGCGAGCTCTACACCGCTCTCGCCAAGGACGCCTACAAGCCGTTCGAAGGCATCGTTGCCAAGGCCGTTCCGGCTGCTCCGAAGGCGTGATTCCGGCCGGCGGCCGAAAGGCTGCCGATGTTCCGTGAGTTCAGTTGCGTTTGCGAACCCCGGCCGAAAGGCCGGGGTTTTTCGTTGGGCGGAGCTTACGCCTGCGGCATCGGGCGCCATTGAGATTCGCTTCCGATTAGGGCTTGAAGCTCTAGTGACTTCAGCTTGTAGAGGAGAGGTCCCGCTGCCGCCGTGAGCCGGAGACCGCTTTGTCCAAGACCGAGATTGCCGCCTATCTGATCACGCTCGGCTATGTCGGAGCCTTCCTGTTTCTGTCGCTGAAGCAGGCGCGCGCGAGCGGCCAGCCGGTCTGGATCTTCACGCGCGGCAGCCGATCGCAGCGTCTGCCTGCGCTCCTGTTCAAGCTCGGCTTTGCCGGAAGCGTGCTTTGGCCGCCGGTTCGCGCTCTTCTTGGCGGGGAGGCGGCGTTCGGCATGCTGTCCGGTCTTCCCGGTCTCATGCTCACGGTCAGCGGCGCGGGACTGGCGCTCTGGGCCCAGCTTCATATGGGGCGCTCGTGGCGCATCGGTGCGGCCGAGGGCGAGAGCGGTGCGATCGTCGATAGCGGTCCGTTCGCCTTCTCGCGGAATCCGGCCTTCGTCGGCCAGGCGCTGCTGTTCACCGGCCTGTTCCTTGTCCGTCCGGGCGTGGTCGAGCTGGTATTCGCGCTCGCGGTGCTCGTTGCCATCGCCTTGCAGGTGCGGATCGAAGAGGGCGTGCTGCGCCGCGATCTCGGCGTACCTTATCTCACCTATCAGCGCCGGGTGAGCCGCTGGGTCGGCCGGCCATGCTGAAGCTGGTGCGCTATGGAGCCTGGGCGCTCGTCCTGATCGTCGGCTTCGTCTCGACCTCGATCCTGATGGGCTGGTGGATGTCGGAACGCACACGGACGGAGCAGCCGGTCGCGATCGGCGGCGCGTTCTCGCTCACCGACCACACCGGCAAGGCGGTGACCGATGTCGATTTCCGCGGCAGCCCGCTCGCTGTGTTCTTCGGCTTCACGCATTGCCCGGAGGTCTGCCCGACCACGCTCCTGCGGCTGGGCGGCCTGACCCGGCAGCTGGGGGCGGATGCCGCGCGGTTGAAGATCCTGCTGATCACGGTCGATCCGGAGCGCGATACGCCGGCGCAGCTCGCGCTCTATCTGCAATCCTTCGATCCGGGCGTGACCGGTCTCACCGGTTCGCAGGCGCAGGTCGATGCGGTCATCGCAGGCTTCAAGGCCTATGCGAAGAAGGTCCCCGTCGATGGCGGCTACACCATGGACCATACCGCCAACGTCTATCTGATGACGGGCGAGGGCGCCTTCCGCACGATGATCGACTATCACGAGGCCGATTCATCGGCGCTGGCGAAGCTGCGGATGTTGCTGCGCTGAGTCGAGAGACGCAGGATCGTGCGGCTCGCGCCTTATTCCGCGCGAACTGGGAGCCGCCTGGCCTGAAAGCCGGTCTTGGACTGCTCGAAGCCGGCTGCCTCGTAAAACGCCAGCGTGGACGGCTTCTTCGAACCCGTCATCAGCATCGCCTTGTAGCAGCCGGCTGCCCAGGCGCGGTCGAGGGCGGCCTTCAGGATCGTCTTTCCCAGCCCGCGATTGCGATGGCCCGTGTCTGTGACGACGTTCTCGATCAGCGCATAGGGCGTTCCGCCCCGCGTCAGGTTCGGGATCACGATCACGGTGCAGCTTGCGACGAGATCGCTACCGAGGAAGCCGAGCAGGACGGCGCTCCCTTCGAAGCTCCGCAGCTTCTCCAGAATGACCGCTGCCTTGTCGCCAGGGCAGGGCGCATCATCCGGGAAGAGGTGGCGATAGAGAGCCTGCAGCGCGGGCAGGTCGGCCGGCTCGGCGGCGCGAATAATGAGATCGGTCATGTCGAAAGGAGGCGCTGATCGCCTTCGCCGGAACGGCAGCTTCTAGGATATGAAGACATGACCTGCCTGTTCGAGCAGGTCCTGGGATTTCTCCCAATCGGCATCGGCGACGAGGATATGCTCGCCGTCGAAGGTGCAAGCCACGAAAACGCCGATGCCCTGGCTGGATAGAGGCTCAATCAGCGCCTGCACGATTCCGGTCGCGTTGAAGGGGATCGGCCCGAGGCTGCGGAAGCAGCGCCAGTTCCTCTCCGCTTCGACGGCGTCAGGTATCCGCTCCTGCAGGCAGACGAGCGTCAATTCGTCGTCGGCGCGCATCAATGCGGAAAAGCCGGGACCGTCGAACCAGTTCGGGATGGGCGAGGCCGGGCCGAGCCGTGCAACGCCATAGATGCCGGCAACGGCGCGCAGTCTCACGGCAACGGACATGACGCCATCCTCCCATGAAAAAGGGCGGCGCTCCGGCGCCGCCCCTTCTATCCGCATTGATGTCCTTGGCTCAGGCCGGCAGGACGACCACTTTCGTCTTGACCGGCGTCTGGTCGTAGAGGTCGATCATGTCCTGGCTGAGCAGGCCGACGCAGCCGCTGGTGATGCCGGAACCGATCGATTCCTCGTCGCTCGACGCATAGATCGTGTAGAGCGTGTACTTGCCGTTCTGGTAGAGGTGCAGCGTGCGGGCGCCGAGCGGGTTCTCGAGTCCGCCCGGCATGCCGCGGGCATATTTCGCCGCTTCGGGCTGGCGCTTGATCATTTCCGGCGGCGGCGTCCAGGTCGCCCATTCCGACTTGCGGCCGACATAGGCGTCGCCGTTCCAGCGGAAGCCGTCGCGGCCGACATTCGCGCCGTAGCGAGTGGCGTTGCCGCCGTCCTCGATGCGGTAGACATAGTAGTTGGCGGGATCGACGATGATCGTGCCCGGCGCTTCCTTGGTCTCGTAGCGGACGGTGCGGCGCCAGTACTTCGGATCGACCTTGGCGATGTCGGCGGCGGGAATGGCGAACTTCTTGTCGGGCACCGGCCCATAGGTCTGCTGTGCCTCGGCGAGGCTCATGCCGTCGGTCGCGGCACAGCCGCCGAGCCCGAGCGCTCCGAGGCCGGCCGCCGAGCCGACCAGGAACGAGCGGCGATCGACAAGCCCAGACCGGCGCGCGAGCGAAGCCATTCCGCCGGCACCGGCATTCCTACCGTCCATGATCATGATCCGGGATTTCCCATGTCCTGCTGCCTGGCGAGACCTTGCTCCAGCATGCACGCGTTAAACTCGATAGCCGGGCGGAGATTGCCGTCACGGGGCTCCGCTGGCAAGCGCCAGCTTGTGTCGACGGCGCGACGATGCAGACGAAAAAGAGCGACGGTTGCCCGTCGCTCTTGAGATCACCACCAGCCCGGAGGCGGCGGAGGCGGATAATAGCGCGGCGGCGGCGGGCCCCAGCCTGGGCCGGGACCGTAACCATAGCCGCGCGGCGGACCATAGCCCCGGCCGTAGCCGTAACGGCGATCATAGCGCTCCTGGCGCAGGTTCTCTTGGATGATCATGTGCCGCCGCTCGGCCGCGGCCGACCAGGAATACTCGGCAGGCGCCTTGTCGAGGCGCTCGGCCAGTGCTTTCGGCAAAGCTTCGGAGGCCATGGCCGGTGCGGCGAGCGCGCTCCCGACGGCAATCGTGGCAAAAATCAACAGCTTGCGCATGGCAAACTCCTTTCGATGGCGATCAAACCACGCGGCGCCTCAACGAAACCTGAACAGGCCTGTTGGCTGCCGTTCATCTTGCCCGCAGGTCAGACGGGCAGCACCGTCACCGGCGTGCCCGGCGCCACGCGCGCATAGAGATGGGCGATGTCCTGATTGATCATCCGGATGCAGCCGGATGAGACGTTGGTGCCGACCGTGTAGGGCTCGAACGTGCCGTGGATGCGGTAGCCGAGATCGCGGCCCTCGCCGAAGAGGTAGAGCGTGCGGGCGCCGAGCGGACTTTTCGAGCCGCCACGCACGCCGAGCCCGCGCGGGGTCTGCTCGAGCTGGGCCCTGATCGCCGGGTCGCGCGCGATCATCTCGGGAGGCGGGACCCAGTCGGCCCAGTCGCGCTTCATGTTGATCCGGGCCGCGCCGGACCAGCCGAAGCCTTCGCGCCCGACGCCGACGCCATAGCGGGTCGCGACACGCGGAGACTCGACGAAATAGAGGTGGTAGCCGGCAGGGTCGACCACGATCGAGCCGGGCTTCTCGTCGCGCGGAAACTCGACGGTCTGCCGGAGGTAACGGGGATCGATGCGCTGATAGTCGATCGCCATGATCGGAAAGCGCTCGCCGGGATAGTCGGTATAGACCTCGGCGTAGTTGGGCTTGGCGAGCGTGCGGGTCGCGAGACCCTGCGGGCTCTGCCCGAGCGAGCCCGAGCCGATTTCGGGGAGGGCGACGATGCTCCGCGACCCGCATCCGGCAAGTCCTGTCGCCGCGACGGACAGGGCGGGAAAGGTAAACGAGCGGCGGGTCAGCATGGGGTATCTCTCAGGAAGGCCTGAGGAGATACATCGGCTTGGATGGTTACTGTTGGGTGAATTCGCGGTTCGAGGCCTGTTTACGCTCTGGAAACGCGCGATCGATCCGACGTCCACCCTCGCCCCCGCCGCTCCACTCAGCCGATAGCACGAGCTGTGCTCCATTGGCCGATGCCGGCGTCGTCCTCCAGCACGGCATCGTTCAGGGTCCAGCGGGGAATGCTGCGCATCCGGCCGAGCCCGGCGAAAAGGTCGGCAAAGCCGCCATCCGGTGCGATCTCGCGCAGCACCGCGTCGAGCTCCTGTCCGAATCCTTGAAACCCCTCGGCATCCACTTCGCTCAGGTGAATCTGGTTCCAGGTCGTGCCAAGCGACGGGGCTTCGAACAGGACAGCGGCCGTCTCCATCGTCCTGAACGTCCCGAGCTTTCCCATCGCGACGAGATTCGCTGCCGCAGGGCCGATATAGCGCCGCATGATCTCGCGATAGTCGCGGAGATGGGCGGGCGCGACATCGAGATACTCGATCGACGGCTTTCGATGCGGGCGGTGGGATGACCCGGTCCAGCCGCGCGGAAAGACGAAGGAGGCGGGCGTCGTGACCAGGATTTCGGCCCGGAGCAAATTGAGGCCGGCTGGCGATACGCTGCCGACGAGATCGGCAATGACTTCGCTGGGAACGATATCCCGAAAATAGATGAACTCGGCATGGCTCCAGACGGGCGCGTCGGATTGGCTCTTGAAGATCGAGCTGTGGCGATAAAGCGCGCGGCCGAGGCAGGTTTCGCCGAAATGTCGCCACTGGCCCGCCGCCCGTTCCAGGGCCTCGCTTGCTTCTACCGAGCTGGCGTCGAGGGTGCGGGCCAGCACCACGAGGCGCTCGTCCGGCTCGACGCAAACGAGGCCGGGTTCGTTGGGGAAGTCCGTCGACTGCTGCGGCATTGTCATTCGCTTCCTGTTGCTCGCCCTTCGGCCATAGCGTCTGGCGGCAGAAGGGCTGATTGCCGCTCATTTCGCCACATCAAACCTCCCTGCGAGGTTATTGGGCAACCACGCGGATTTCGGAACGGCCGCGCAGGCTGAATGCGGACCTGACCATCCGTCATTTGAAGGATGAAGCCCGCGGCCATTTTAGTTACCCATACGTAAACTTGGTGGCTCGGATAAGCGCGAAAAGTGCGGCGCCATCAAAAGGGGAAGGGGATACGCACATGTTCAATGTCGCCTTCGCGCGTGACCGCCAGTCCGACATGGTGATCGTGCCGGTCGAGGCCTCGTTCTCCGAGCTATGCCGGAGCGAGCAGCAGAGGATCATCGACCGCATCGGGCAATCGGCCGAGGATGCCGGATGGCGGGGCGTGGTCGTCACGGTCTGGGACAAGGGCGGCAAGCTCGGCTTCCGCGCGCCGCTCGCCCTGCACTCCTACCTGCGCTCGCGAACGATGGGCGAGATTTGCGCAGGCCTGAGCGCGCGGCTGGACTATTAACTCGACGGGCGCATGGCCGTTTCCTCATTTGAACCGATTGAAAACAGCGCCGGTTGGGCGCATCTCTAGGGGCGCGCGCCGCCGTCGCGGTGCCCGGAGGTTTCGGTTCCCGCCATGCTCGACAAGTCCGCGCCGCCCCGCACGCTGAAGCTCAACGCCGCCGACAATGTCGTCGTCGCCGTCGATCCCGTGGATCTCGGCGTGACCGCGGCGGGCGTCGAGGCGCTGAAACGGATACCGCGCGGGCACAAGATGGCGATCGTGCCGATCGCCAAGGACCAGCCGATCCGCAAGTTCGGCCAGATCATCGGTTTCGCCACGGCCGATATCGTGCCCGGCGACTGGGTCCACGAGCACAATACCGGTTTCCATGCCTTCGATCGCGATTATGCCTTCGCTGCCGAGGCGAAGCCGGAATTCGTGCTGCCGGTCGAGCAGCAGGCAACCTTCGAGGGCTTCCGCCGCGCCAATGGCAAGGCCGGCACGCGCAACTATGTGGGCATCCTGACCTCGGTGAACTGTTCGGCTTCGGCCGCGCGCTTCATGGCCGAGGAGGTGAAGCGCTCCGGCCTGCTCGCCGATTATCCCAATGTCGACGGCGTCATCGCGCTGACCCACGGCACCGGCTGCGGTATCGACTACAACGGCGAGAGCTTCGAGGTGCTGAAGCGCACCACCTGGGGCTATGCCTGCAATCCGAACATGGCGGCGGTGCTCGTCGTCGGGCTCGGCTGCGAAGGCTTCCAGATCAGCCGCATGAAGGAGGCCTACGGTATTTCCGAGAGCGACGTCTTCCGGACGCTGACGATCCAGGAGACCGGCGGCACCAAGAAAGCCGTCGCCGCCGGCATCGATGCGCTGAAGACCATGCTGCCGATCGCCAACAAGGCGGTGCGCGAGACGGTGCCGGCGTCCGAGCTGATGCTGGCTTTGCAGTGCGGCGGTTCGGACGGCTATTCGGGCATCACCGCCAATCCGGCGCTGGGGGCTGCCGTTGACATCCTCGTCGAGCATGGCGGCACAGCGATCCTCTCCGAGACGCCCGAGATCTACGGCGCCGAGCATCTACTGACGCGCCGCGCCGCGACGCGCGAAGTCGGCGAGAAGCTGGTCGGCATCATCAAGTGGTGGGAGGATTACACCGAGCGCGCCCGGATGAGCATGAACAACAACCCCTCGCCGGGAAACAAGGCGGGCGGGCTCACCACCATCCTGGAGAAGTCGCTGGGCGCGGCCGCCAAGGGCGGCACCAAGACGCTTTCGGCGGTCTATCACTATGCCGAACCAGTGAAGGAGAAGGGCTTCGTCTACATGGACACGCCCGGCTACGATCCGGTCGCGGCGACGGGGCAGGTGGCCGGCGGCTCGAACATCCTCGCCTTCACCACCGGGCGCGGTTCGGCCTATGGCTGCAAGCCGACACCCTCGGTGAAGCTCGCGACCAATACGCCGATCTACGAGAAGATGATTGACGACATGGACATCAATTGCGGCGACGTGCTCGACGGCGTCTCGCTGGAACAGAAGGGCCGCGAGATCTTCGACAAGCTGCTGAAGGTTGCCTCGGGCGAGCGGTCGAAATCAGAAGAGCTCGGCTATGGCGACGCCGAATATGTGCCCTGGCAGATCGGCGCGACGATGTGAGGACCGGGCAGGGCGCGCTCAGCCCTGTAGCAGCCTGACGCGCGTGCCCCAGGGATCGAGGCTCTCGAAGCCGCCGGCGATCGGCGCTGCCGTCAGCTTCGCGCCGGTCAGGCGCTCGGCCTGCGCGGCCATCAGGTCCGGCTTCTGCGTCATCAGCGAGAACCAGGCGAGCCCGGTGCTGGCTTCGTCGCGCAGCCCGGCACCGGCGCTGTTCCAGGTGTTGAGCGCGAGATGGTGATGGTAGCCGCCTGAGGACAGGAAGCTCGCCGTGTCGCGCCGGCTGGTCGGGGCGAGCCCGAGCAGGTCCTTGTAGAACCTGTCGCCGGCATCGACATCGCCGACGCGCAGGTGGATATGCCCGATGCGAAGCCCGTCCGGCGCCCTGGCATAATCGCTGATGCCGGTATTCGTCAGCGACAGGATGCCGTCTACATCGAGGCGGTGTGTGCCCATCACCACGCGCCCGTTGTCCCAGCGCCAGTTCTCGGCGGGGCGATCGGCATAGACCTCGATGCCGTTGCCTTCGGGGTCGTTGAGATAGACGGCCTCGCTGACGCTGTGGTCGGCGAAGCCGGTCAGTGGCGTCTGGTTGCGCGCGACATGGACCAGCCAGCGCGCGAGATCCCGCCGGCTCGGCATCAGGAAGGCGATGTGGAAGAGCCCGGCGGCCGTCGGCGGCTCAAGGGCCGCGCCCGGCTTAGGCTCCAGCGTCAGCAGGGCGCCCTCGGCGGTGCCAAGCGTGACGGAGGCGGCGCCGCGTGCCAATACTGAAAGGCCGATGACGTCGCGGTAATAGCCGGTCATTCGCTCGATATCGCGGACCTTCAGAGCGGCTGCCCCGATCCGGATCGGCGTCTTGCTGGCGAAGCCCGGCCCGGCAGCCGGCGCGGCAACGGGGCCGCCTTCAGCACGGGCGGCGAGGCTGGCTGCGCCTGCGAGCGAAGCCACGCCGGCGAGTTGGAGCAGGAAGCGGCGGGTCTGGGCACTGTTCATCGGTCGAGGCATGGGGCTGGCGTGGCGGCCGCTGCCGTCATGAACGGAAGCGGGCACCGACGCATCTCACAAGCGCGTGGGCCGGTTTGCCGGGCGCGCCGGAATTTTCGCCGCGTGATTGAACCGGACCATCGTGGGCCGCGACCAAGGATGGCTCCGACGCTGGTTGCCAGCGACACCGGAGCGCTTCTTCCATCGGTCCGGATCTCCATGAAGACCTTCTTCCTCGTCACCATCCCGCGCGTCCTGCTCGGGGTGATCTTCCTGATCAGCGCCGTCGACGGCTTCTGGTGGCTCGCCACGGGTGCGAACCTGATCCATCCGCCGACCAGCCCGCGCGGCGTCGTCTTCGAGACCGCCTTGCAGGATTCGGGCTTCATCTGGCCCTTCATCAAGGCGATCAACCTCACCGGCGCGCTCAGTCTGATCTCCAATGTCGTGCCGGCCTTCGGCCTGGCGCTCATCGCTCCGGTCATGGCGGTGATCGTGCTGTTCCACGCCACGATCAACCCGCAGGGCCTGCCGGTCGCGATCACCCTCGTCGTGCTAGGCTCGATGCTGGTCTGGGCCTATCGCGACCGCTACGCGGAGCTGTTCCGGTAGGGCTGCCTAGACCGAAAACCCCGTCAGCCGCTCGCGCAGGCCTTCGATCCTGTCCGCCGCGACATTGGCGATGGCGATGCGCAGGTGGTTCTCCTGGCCGGGGCCGAAATAGGGGCCGGGCAGGGCGAGCACGCCGCAATCCTCGACGAGGCGGCGCGCAACCTCGGCTGCCTTCACGCCCTCGAACGGGTGGGCGACATAGGCGAAATAGGCGCCGGCCGAGAGCACGCGCCAGCCGTTCAGCGGCGCCATCGCCTTGCGGAAGAGATCGGCGCGGACGTTGATCTCGGCGCGGTTGCGCTCGCGCCAGTCGCGAATGCCGTCGATGCCCCAGGTGACGGCGGCCTGCCCGGCCCGCACGGGGCTGATCTGGACGCAGTCGAGCACCTTGCCGATCTGGGTGAGGGCTGGCTCGCCGGCCGTGATCGCGCCGAGGCGCCAGCCCGGAATCGCATAGGCCTTCGAGAAGCTGTAGAGCCCGATCACCGAATCCTGCCAGCTCGTTGTCGCGAAGACCTCATGTGGCCTCGCAACGTCCGCAGGCAGAAAATCGCGATAGGTCTCGTCGAGAACCAGCCAGATGCCGCGCCTTGCGCAGAGCGCAGCGAAGGCGGCGATGGTCTGCAGCGGATAGACCGCGCCGGTCGGGTTGTTGGGCGTGACGAGGACGATGGCGCGGGTGCGGTCGTCGATCAGCGCCTCGGCCGTCGCGACATCAGGCACGAAGCCGGCCTCCGGCGCGCAGGGCAGCGGGCGGGCTTCGACGCCGAGCATGGTCAACGTCATCTCGTGATTGAAATACCAGGGCGTCGGCAGCAGCACGTTGTCGCCGGCCCGCGCCAGCGCCATCATCGTGACGACATAGGCTTGGTTGCAGCCGGAGGTGATCGCGACCTCGGCCGGCGCGAAGGTCGTGCCGTATATGCGCGATATCTCGGTGGCATAGGCTTCGCGAAGGGCTGCGTCGCCGGTGATGCCGCCATAGCGCGTGCTGCCGGGCTCGGCCGCGGCCGCCGCGAGCTTCTCGAGCAGGGCCTCCGGCGGCGGGGCGCCGGGGACCGCCTGCGAGAGGTCGATCAGCGGGCCGCGGGCGCCGCCATAGGCGCGGGCCCAGCCTTGCGCCTCCGGGATCGGCGGCGTGCCGGTATCGATGAGATCGGGATTGAGCGATGCTGTGGCGGTCGTCGGCATGGTCTCACTGGTTTGCGGCGTGCGTGGCTTTGCGTCAATCGCCTTGGAAGCGCAGCAAACCCGCGCCATATCTGGAGCGCTTCCAATCCAGCGACCGGGCGGGTTCATGCAGGACGAGACCGAGGATGCCATTGCCGCGCTGCAGGGGCTGCTCGACGAGGCGGACAGCATCGTCAGCTTCACCGGCGCCGGCATCTCGACGGAATCCGGCGTGCCGGATTTCCGCACGCCGGGCTCGCCCTGGATGGTCAACAAGCCGATTCCCTACGACGCCTTCGTCCAGAGCCACGAGGTTCGCGTCGAGGCCTGGCGCCGCAAGTTCACGATGGACGACCATTATCGCGGCGCTGAGCCCAATAGCGGCCACCGGGCGCTCGCCCGGCTGGTCGCGGAGGGGCGTTCGCCCGCGATCGTCACGCAGAATATCGACGGGCTGCACCAGGCCTCCGGCGTGCCCGAGGACAAGGTGATCGAGCTGCATGGCAACGGCACTTATGCGACCTGCCTGACCTGCGGCTGGCGGCATGAACTGGCGGCGATCCGGCCCGTCTTCGAGGCGACGGGCGAGCCGCCCGAATGCATGATCTGCGGCGGCCCGGTGAAATCCGCGACGATCTCCTTCGGGCAGGCGATGCCGCAGGAGGCGATGAAGCGGGCGCAGATGCTGGCGCTGGAATGCGACCTCTTCCTCGTCGTCGGCTCGTCGCTCGTGGTCTATCCGGCGGCGACGCTGCCGGTGATCGCCAAGCGGCAGGGCGCGAAGCTCGTCATCCTCAACCGCGAGCCGACCGAACTCGATCCGATCGCCGATCTCGTCATTCGCGCCGAGAGCGGGGCCGTGCTTGGCGCCCTGCGGGGCTAGTCGCGCGAGGCGAGCGCCAGCCTGAGGGCAAGGCCGCCGAAGACCGCGCCCATCAGCCTTTGCGGCAGGCGGGCCAGGGCAGGTCGGCTGGCCAGTACCTGGCCGATGCGGCTCGCCGCGAGGATGACGATGCCGTTCATCAGTAGGCCCATGACGTTCAGGATCGTCGCGAGGACGATGACCTGAAGCGCGATCGAACCCAGTTCCGGCTTCAGGAACTGCGGCAGCAGGGCTAGCATGAACAGCGCCATCTTGGGGTTGAGCAGGTTGGTCCAGAGCCCTTGCAGGAAGATGCGCTGCAGCGGGACGGCGGCAACACGATCCGGTGCGAACAGCGGCGCCTGCGAGCGCAGGGTCGTCCAGGCAAGGTAGGCGAGATAGGCCGCGCCGACCCAGCGCAGCACGTCATAGGCCGTGGGCACGAGGATGAAGAGCTGGGACAGGCCGAAAGCCGCCGCAAAGGCCTGGAGATAGCTGCCGATCGCGATGCCGGCATAGGTGAGGAGGCCGGCCATCCGGCCCTGGCTCAGGCTGCGCGAGGCGATCAGCAGCATGTCGGGGCCGGGCGTGGCCGTGAGGACCGCCGCCGCGGCGGTGAAGAGCGCGAGCGTGGACAGGTCGAGCATGGCGAATCCCGCTGATGTGGCGTTCCGGCATCATGGCACGACCCTGGCCGCCGCCGTCACGCGCCTGCCGATGGCCCGATCTGTGCGGCTGTCGGGGCTACCGGATGATGTGGACGAATTTTTCGGGGCTGTATCCTGAATCGGCAGCAATGGTATCGTGACAACGCGAATCAAGCGTTGCGCGTGGGGGTGAGCGGCACATGTCCGACGAATTCGGTGAGAGCGGGCGGCCACCGATGGGTCCTATCCAGTCACTCAATCGTGTCATGCGGCTCGATGGGCCGGGCAGCCACGTTTCGGAGGTGCCGGTCGAGGTCACCGGCTACGTCAAGTGGTTCGATGTGTCCAAGGGCTATGGCTTCGTCGTGCCGGAGGCTGGCGGTGCCGATGTCCTGCTCCATGTCACGATCCTGAAGCGCGACGGATTCAATACGATAGCGGAAGGGGCTCGCATCGTGCTCGAAGCCGTCGAGAAGGCTCGCGGCCGTCAGGCCGTGCGCGTGCTCTCGATCGACACGACCTCCGGCCGTCACCCGTCCGAGATGCCGATGGCACGCACCAATGTCGCGGTCTCGCCGACGAGCGGGCTGGAGCGCATGGTGGTGAAGTGGTTCAACCGCCTGCGTGGCTTCGGCTTCGTCTCGAAGGGCGAGGGCGCGCCCGACATCTTCGTGCATATGGAGACGCTGCGCCGCTACGGCCTCGTCGAGCTGGTGCCGGGGCAGACCGTGCTGGTGCGTTATGGACCGGGGCCGAAGGGTCTGATGGCCGCCGAGATTCATCTGGAACAGGACGTGGCCGCGACCGCGGCGCACTGAGCCGCGCGGAGACCGGAGAGGCAACCGCCCCTTCGGCTTCGCTTCGCGTTCCACTTTGTTTGCGATCAGTCCCAGTATTCGCGACCGGCTTTACGGTTCATCAATCCGCGCGGCGTTGAGATGCTGGCTTCTTCGGAGGCCGCGTCATCGTTCTTCTGCTCAGTGATCACGACGAGCGCCGTCAGGCGTTGCAGCGGATGCTCTCCGTCTGGGGTCCGTGCGCAGCACTGTCGCTTGGCGGTAGCGGGGACGCTCCGCATGAAGGCGCCACCCTTCTCGTCGTCGATGTCGATCTTTCCGAACGTTTGAGCATCGAGGCGACGCGTGCGGCGCTCGCGCCGCGCCTGCATGCCGGCATGCATTGCATCTTCCTGCTCCGCGACATGTCGAGTCGCTGCCAGATTCAGGCCAATGCGCTCGGCGCGACCGATATCCTGCCGACCGATGTCCCGACCGGCGTGCTGCTCGACAAGATCGGGCTCTTGCTGACCCCACCCGGCCAGTCCGAGGCTGCGGCGGCGCTCGGGCAGCGCTTCGTCGCGGCCTCGGCGGCACTCTCCGATCTGATGGGGGCGGCCGGGTCCGGCGCCGGATTGCCGATGAAGGCGATCGAGGACAGCGTCACTGCCCTCAACCGCGCGGCCGATAGCGGCGACCTCAACGCCTGGCTCGACATGGTGTGGCGTCACGACGATGCGACCTACCAGCATTGCCTGCTCGTGTCGGGCCTGGCTGCCGCTTTCGCCCAGCGGCTCGGCTTCCGCGAGGCCGACCGGCGATTGATCGCCGAGGCTGCCGTCCTGCACGATATCGGCAAGGCCCGGATTCCACTCGACATCCTGCGCAAGCCGGCGAGCCTTTCGCTGAAAGAGCGCGAGGTCATGCGCGAGCATCCCGGAATCGGCCATGACATGCTGGTCGCGCAGGGGGGCTTCGCACCGCTGGTTCTCACCGCGGTGCTCTCGCATCACGAATATCTCGACGGTTCGGGCTATCCGCACGGGCTCAGCGCGGGTGAGATTCCCGATCCGGTGCGGATCATCACGATCTGCGACGTCTACGCGGCGCTGATCGAGCGGCGCAGCTACAAGCCGCCGATGCCGCCGGGCGATGCCTATGCGACGCTCGTCGCGATGGGCGGAAAGCTCGATCGCGATCTCGTCAGGGTCTTCGGCGAGGTCGTGCTCGATGCCGAGATCGGCCGGCTCGGTCAGTACGGCAAGCCTGTCCTCAAGCGCGCGGCCGGGCATGCCGCCTGAGGGCAGAGCCTAGACCGCGAAGGACGTCCCGCAGCCGCAGGAGCTCGTCGCGTTCGGATTGGTGATGCGGAAGGACTGGCCGATCAGGTCGTCGACGAAGTCGATCGTGCAGCCTTCGAGCAGATCGAGCGAGGTCTCGTCGATCAGGACGGTGGCGCCGTCACGCTCGATGACGAGATCGTCCGGCGCCTTCTCCCGGTCGACGTCGAAAATATACTGGAAGCCGGAGCAGCCGCCGCCGGCCACGCTGACGCGCAGCATCGAGCCCGGCGGCTCCTGCGCCATCACCGAGATGATCCGTTTGGCGGCGTTCGCGGTCACCGCGATGCCGCGTGGATTGACCGCAAGATCGGTCGACATGGTCAGATGCTCCTTGCACCCTGGTTGCCCGGAAAGGTAATGGCCCGGCAGCGCCTCTACAAGCACGGGCGCGCGACGGGGCAGCCATGCCGCATCCACAGACCCAGCCTTCCGGCTTTTCCTTCGCGCCCGGCACCGAGCCGGGGGAGCGCTGGCGCGCGCCCTATGCCTGCCGCTCGACGACGAGTCGCGGCCGGCTGGTGGCGGAGCCGGCCTCGGCGACGCGCGGCGAATTCCAGCGCGACCGCGACCGCATCATCCATTCGACCGCCTTCCGCCGGCTGAAGCACAAGACGCAGGTCTTCGTCTCGCATGAGGGCGACCATTACCGCACGCGCCTGACCCATACGATCGAGGTGGCGCAGATCGCCCGCGCCCTGGCGCGTGCGCTCGGGCTCGACGAGGATCTGGCCGAGGCCTTGGCGCTGGCGCATGACCTCGGCCACACGCCCTTCGGCCATACCGGCGAGGACGCGCTGGAAGAATGCATGGCCGGGTTCGGCGGCTTCGACCACAATGCCCAGACGCTCCGGATCGTGACGCGGCTGGAGCGGCGCTATGCCGATTTCGACGGGCTCAACCTGAGCTGGGAGACGCTCGAGGGCCTCGTCAAGCATAATGGCCCGCTGCTCGACCATCAGGGCAGGCCGACGGCGCGCTATGCCAGGAGCGGCATCCCGGTCGCGATCGTCGAGTATCAGGAGCGTCAGGACCTCTGGCTCGACAGCTATGCCTCGGCCGAGGCGCAGGCGGCCGCGCTGGCCGACGACATCGCCTATAATGCCCATGACATCGATGACGGCCTGCGTGCGGGGCTGTTCGGCCATGCCGAGCTCCGGGCGGTGCCGTTCCTCGCCGAATTGCTCGACGAGATCGAGCGGCGCCATCCGGGGTTGGAACGGGCGCGCGCCACCAACGAGCTGGTGCGGCGCGTGATCACGCGCTTCGTCGAGGACGTGATCGCGGAATCGCAGCGGCGCCTGACCGCGCTGATGCCCGATGATGCGGATGCGATCCGGCGGGCGGATGCTCCCGTCATCGCCTTCTCGCCGGTGATCGAGACGGCAGACCGCGATATCAAGGGCTTCCTCTATCCCAACATGTATCGCCACCCGCGCATCGCGCCGATCCGGGCCGATGCGGCGCAGGTCGTGCGCGACCTGTTCCAGCGCTTCAGCGCCGATCCGGCGGCGATGCCGGAGGAGTGGGCGGCGGGTTGCGATCCGCTCGACGAGCACCGCCGCGCGCGGCGTATCGCGGACTATATCGCAGGGATGACGGACTGGTACGCGCTCGACGAGCACCGCCGCCTGTTTGACGCCACCCCCTCGCTGCGATAGGGCCGGGCGGCTTTCCATCCGCAATCGTGGCCGCAATGAACCTGTTCGAGATCTATTCCGCCCGTCTTCACACCGCGCTCTCGGCCCTGGCCGAGCGAGGCGCGCTCCCGGCCGGCCTCAATCTCGCGCGCGTCGTGGTCGAGCCGACCAAGGACCCGGCCCATGGCGATCTCGCCACCAATGCCGCGATGGTTCTGGCCAAGGATGCCGGCACGAACCCGCGCGCGCTTGCCGCGCTGCTGGTCGAGGAATTGTCCAAGGACCCGGAGATCACCAAGGCCGAGATCGCCGGCCCCGGCTTCATCAACCTGACGCTGCAGCCGGCCGTGTTCACGGCAGTGCTGAAAGCCGCGATCGAGGCTGGCCTGGATTACGGGCGCGGCGCGCCCAAGCCCGAGCCGAAGGTCAATGTCGAGTACGTCTCGGCTAATCCGACCGGGCCGATGCATGTCGGCCATGGCCGTGGCGCCGTGTTCGGCGATGCGCTGGCGAGCCTGCTCGCCTTCGCCGGCCATGACGTCACCCGCGAATACTACATCAACGATGCCGGCGCGCAGGTCGACGTGCTCGCCCGTTCCGCCTTCCTGCGCTACCGCGAGGCGCTGGGCGAGGATATCGGCGCGATTCCCGAGGGGCTCTATCCCGGCGACTATCTGGTCTCGGTCGGCAAGGCGCTCGCCGAGCAGTATGGCGATACCTTGCGCGGCAAGGCCGAGTGGGATTGGCTCCCGCTCGTCCGGCAGGCGGCGATCGACGGCATGATGGCGATGATCCGTGACGATCTCGCCGCGCTCGGCGTCGTCCACGAACTGTTCTTCTCCGAGCGCTCGCTGCAGGGGCGGGACGGCAATTCCAACGCCGTGCACCAGACCATCGAGGATCTGCGGGCGCGTGATCTCGTCTATGAAGGCCGCCTGCCGCCGCCGAAGGGCCAGAAGGACGAGGACTGGGAGGACCGCGAGCAGACCCTGTTCCGCGCCACCAAGTTCGGCGACGATGTCGACCGGCCGCTGCTGAAGTCCGATGGCAGCTACACCTATTTCGCCAACGACATCGCCTATCACCGCTCCAAGTTCATGCGCGGCTTCCCCGAGATGATCGACGTCTGGGGCGCCGACCATGGCGGCTATGTCAAGCGCATGCAGGCGGCCGTGAAGGCCGTGACGAACGGGCAGGGCTCGCTCGACGTCAAGCTCTGCCAGCTCGTGCGGCTGCTGCGCAATG
Source organism: Allobosea sp. MMO-172 (assembly GCF_037147855.1). Taxonomy (NCBI): domain Bacteria; kingdom Pseudomonadati; phylum Pseudomonadota; class Alphaproteobacteria; order Hyphomicrobiales; family Alloboseaceae; genus Allobosea; species Allobosea sp. MMO-172. Next base: position 178,953 of record NZ_JBBCUM010000008.1, read on the forward strand.
GCGAGCAGGTGCGCATGTCCAAGCGCTCCGGCGACTTCGTCACCCTGCGCGAGGTCATCGACGAGGTCGGCCGCGATGCGGTGCGCTTCATGATGATCTTCCGCAAGAACGACGCGACGCTGGATTTCGATCTCGGCAAGGTCGTCGAGCAGTCGAAGGACAACCCGGTCTTCTATGTCCAGTACGCGCATGCGCGCTGCGCCTCGATCTTCCGGCAGGCCCGCGAGGCTTTCCCGGATATCGACCTGTCGACGCCGGCGCTGGCCGGGGCCGATCTGTCGATCCTGACCGACGAGGCCGAGATCGGCGTCGTCAAGATGCTCGCGTCCTATCCGCGAATCATCGAGGGCGCTGCCGCTGCTCACGAGCCGCATCGCGTGGCCTTCTTCGTGCATGAACTGGCGAGCGCCTTCCACTCGCTCTGGAACAAGGGCAAAGACTCGCCGCAATTACGGTTCGTTAATCAAACTGATCGAAAGTCGACCTTGGCGAGATTGGCGTTCGTGCACGCGGTGCGCAGCGTCCTTGCTTCCGGTCTGGCTGTCGCCGGAGTTGCGGCGCCGGAAGAGATGCGCTGACGGAAAAGGCTTTTTCCGGCGGCGCGCACAAGGTCAGGTTGACCGCACAGAGTTCCCGGTTCTTCCATAGGAGGAAGCGGCTTGTGCTGGAATGGATCGTACCATGAGTGAGCCAGCTAGGAACCGTTTCGCGCTCGATCTTGAAGATCTCGAGCGCCAGCTGCGCGGAGCCGGGCAGACGCCCCGCCCGGGGCAGCAGGCCGACCCGCTTGCGGAACTGACCCGCATCGTCGGGCAGGACGATCCGCTGAAGGACATCTTTGCCGAGCGGCGCCAGCCGCCGCGCCCTGCGATGCGCCAGGAGCCGAGCTTCGAGGTCGTGCCGCAGCTGCCGGCGCCGGCCGTTCCCGAAGCGAGCCAGCCCCCGGCCGAGATGCGCGGCGCGCTCGACGAGTTCGAGGCGCTGCTGCGCCGCACCGAGCCGCGGCGAGCGCAAGCCCCGGTGCCCGCGCCGGTGCAGCCCGCTCCTCAGCAGGATTTCGAGCCCGATTTCGACCTGCCCGAGCCGCTGCCTTATGCCCGCCCGGCGGCGATGCAAGGCGCGGCCCAGCCGCGTGATCTCGACGAGGCCGTGCCGCAGCATCACGCGCCGGCTGCCTATGCCGATGAACCGGCGACCTATGATTATAGTCATGCCCAGCAGGCGATGCCCGCGCCCGAATACGGCGAAGACGACATGCCCGACCTTGAGCCGCGCCGCTCGCGCAAGGGGCTCTGGGCCGCGGCTGCGGTCATCGCCGTCGGCCTCGTCGGCGTCGGCGCCGCCTTCACCCTGCGCGGTGGCTCGGCGACCAAGGACGGCCAGCCTCCGGTGATCACGGCCGATTCCGGTCCGGTCAAGGTCGCGCCGGCCAATCCGGGCGGCGCCGAGATTCCGAACCAGAACAAGCAGATCTACGAGCGCAGCGCGGAAGCGCCGGCGGCGCCGACCAAGGTCGTGAACAACGAAGAGCAGCCGGTCGACGTGCAGCAGGCCGCCCGCTCGATGCCGCCGCGCGTCGTCGCCGGTGCCGGCACTGCGCTTGCCGCCGCTCCGAGCGCGCCTGAGCGCAGCATCGCTCCGGCGGAGCCCGGCCTGACGCCGATGCCGCCCGTGCCGGGCCTCGGTGAACCGCGCAAGGTTCGCACCGTCTCGATCCGTCCGGACGGCACCCCGGCGCAGGCTCCGATTGCCATCGATCAGCCGATCGCGACCGGTTCGGCGCCGACCCGCTCGATTGCCAGCCAGACGGGGAATTCGGCCCTGGCGCAGTCTCGCCCGGTCCAGCTTCCCGCCGCCGCGGCCCCGAAGATCGAGGCCCGCGCCACGACGCCGCCGGCCGCGACCACGCCGGTCGCGCCGACCCGCCTCGCCAGCGCCGCGCCGGCTCCGGCCGCCGTTCCGCCGGCGCCGGCCACGGCCGCTGTCCGCGCCGGCACCGGCGATTTCGTGGTGCAGCTCGGTGCGCCGGGCAGCGAGAGCGAAGCCCGCGCCACTTTCGCGGCGCTCCAGCGCAAGTATCCGCAGCAACTCGGCGGCCAGGCTCCGATCGTCCGCAAGACCGAGCTTGCCGGCGGCAAGACGGTGTTCCGCCTCCGCGTCGGGCCCTATTCCCGCGAGGATGCGACCTCGATGTGCACGGCGCTCCAGGCTGCCGGCGGACAGTGCTTCATCGCCAAGAACTGATCGCGTCCGACCTGTGACGCGATATGACGGCGGCGCCCATCGGGCGCCGCCGTTCTCATTTGAATCAGACGCATGACAGGGTGTGTTGCCACGCTTGTTTCATGCGTTCGGCCATGCGAGTAGCCTCCCCAACAACGAGTGGCCTGCCCCGAAATGGCGGGCTGGCAGAACGCTGGAGGTAAACCCATGGATCGCCGCAAGTTCGTCAAGGTCGCCGGTGCCGGCGCCGCAGGCAGCGCCGTCATCGCCGCGCCCGCGATTGCCCAGTCGCAGCCCAAGATCAATTGGCGCCTGACCTCCAGCTACCCGAAGAGCCTCGACACGCTGTTCGGCATCTCGACCCATGTCGCCAAGCGCGTCGCCGAGATGACCGACAACAATTTCCAGATCCAGGTCTTCGCGCCGGGCGAGATCGTGCCGGCCCTGCAGGCGCTCGACGCCGTGCAGAACGGCACTGTCGAGTGCAGCCACACGCTGGCGAGCTTCTATATCGGCAAGGACCCGGCCTTTGCCTTCGAGACCTCGCTGCCCTTCGGCTTCAATGCCCGCCAGCAGAATGCCTGGCTCTACCAGGGCGGTGGCCTCGAGCTCTGCCGCGCCTTCATGAAGGGCTTCAACGTTTACACGATCCCCTCGGGCAATACCGGCGCGCAGATGGGCGGCTGGTTCCGCAAGGAGATCAAGTCGCTGGAGGACCTGAAGGGCCTGAAGTTCCGCATCGCCGGCCTCGGCGGGCGGATCATGGCGCGCCTCGGCGTCGTGCCGCAGACCATCGGCGGCGCCGACATCTACCCGGCGCTGGAGCGCGGCACGCTCGATGCGGTCGAATTCTCCGGCCCCTATGACGACGAGAAGCTCGGCTTCGTGAAGGTCGCCAAGTACTACTACTACCCCGGCTTCTGGGAGGGGAACGCCAATGTCAGCTTCCTCGCCAATCAGGACAAGTGGAACGAGCTGCCGGCCTCCTACAAGGCGATCGTCGAGGCGGCCTGCGCCGAGGCGAACGCGCATTGCCTGGCCAAGTACGACCACAACAATCCCGACGCGCTGATTCGCCTTGCCGGCACCGGCGCGGAGCTGCGGCCCTTCCCGCAGGAAGTGATGACGGCGGCGTTCAAGGAGGCTTTCGCCATGTATGGCGAGCTTGCCGCCAGCAACGCGAACTTCAAGACCTTCTACGATTCCTTCCTGCCGTACTGGAAGAAGGAGCAGCTCTGGTTCCGCATCGCCGAGCTGCCCTTCGACGCGTTCAACGCGCAGGCCTACCAGCAGGTGAAGTAACGATACGGGCGGGCGCGGATCATTCCTGACCGCGCCCGCGCTGCTTTCTGTGTTCTCGCATCGGCCTTGTCCGAAAACCGCATTTCCCTTTTCGGGCCGATGCCGTAACCCGATGTCATGACATCGCGCGCCTTCATCGCCGGCTGCCTCGGCACGAGCCTCACCGCGGACGAGCGGGCCTTCTTCCGCGACGCAAGGCCCTGGGGCTTCATCGTCTTCAAGCGCAACACGCAGTCGCCCGAGCAGGTCGCGGCGCTGACCGCCGAGATGCGCGAGACGGTCGGCTGGCACGCACCGATCCTGATCGATCAGGAAGGCGGTCGGGTCCAGCGCATGGGGCCGCCGAACTGGCCGAAATACCAGTCGGCCCGTGCCTTCCTCGCGATCAACGACCCCATCCGCCAGCGCGAGATCGTCCGCCTCAACGCCCGCCTGATGGCGCATGACCTGAAGAGCGTGGGCATCGATGTCGATTGCCTGCCGGTGCTCGACGTGCCGGTCGCCGGCAGCCATGACGTGATCGGCGACCGCGCCTATGCCCATGATCCCGATCAGGTGGCGCGGCTCGGCAGGGCGGCGGCCGAGGGGTTGATCGCCGGTGGCGTGCTGCCGGTCGTCAAGCATATGCCCGGCCATGGCCGCGCGCGCGCCGACAGCCATCACGACCTGCCGATCGTCGACGCCTCGCTGGACGATTTGCGGGCGCATGATTTCCGGCCGTTCCGGCATCTCGCCGACATGCCGCTGGCCATGACCGCGCATCTCGTCTTCACCGCTCTCGATTCCAGGAACCCGGCGACGATCTCCCGCAAGATCGTGCGCGAGATCATGCGCGGCGAACTCGGCTTCGACGGGCTGATCATGACCGATGATATCTCGATGAAGGCGCTGTCGGGCTCGTTCGAGGCCAAGTCGCGTGCCGCGATCCGGGCCGGCGTCGATGTGATCCTGCATTGCCACGGCATCATGGACGAGATGATCGCGGTCGCCGGGGCCGTGCCGGAGATGACCGGCGCCCGCGCCCGCCGCGCCAACGCAGCGCTCGGCCGCATCCGGCATGAGCCGGAGCCGGTCGATCTGGAGGCCGCGCGCGCCGAGATCGCCGCGGCGCTTGCCTTGAGCGCCTGAACGGCCGAATCTGCGCCTTCGGGGATGACAGGTGGGGCAGGGCCTTCGATGACGGCCGAATTGCCATTCGAGGAAGACCGCGAGCAGCGCGCGGGCGAGCCTTCGCTCGTCGTCGATGTCGACGGCTATGAAGGGCCGCTCGACCTGCTGCTCGATCTCGCGCGCCGGCAGAAGGTCGACCTGCACCGCATCTCGATCCTGGCGCTGGCCGAGCAGTACCTCACCTTCGTCGAGGAGGCGCGGGCGCTGCGGCTCGAACTCGCCGCCGATTATCTCGTGATGGCGGCCTGGCTGGCCTATCTCAAGTCGCGCCTGCTGTTGCCCGAGCCGCCCAAGGGCGAGGAGCCAAGCGCTGCCGACCTTGCGACGGCGCTGGCGCTACGCCTGCGCCGGCTGGAGGCGATCCGCGCCGCCGCGAACAAGCTCTCGGCCCGCGAGCGATTGGGGCTCGATGTCTTCGCGCGGGGCGCACCGGAGGAGATCGTCGCCGGCGCCCGGCCGGTCTGGGAGGCGGAGCTCTACGACCTGCTCGCAGCCTATGCCCAGCAACGGCAGAAGCGGGTCCAGGGGCATATCTCGGTCGGTCACCGCGCCGTCTGGTCGTTGGTCGAGGCGCGCGAGGCGCTGCAGCGTTTGGTCGGCGCCGCCGGTGACTGGACCGAGCTTGACGACTATCTCACGCAGTACATGAGTTCTCACGGCCTGCCGGCGCGGGAGATGCGGGCGACGGTCCGGGCTTCCGCGCTCTCGGCGATGCTGGAAATGGTGCGGGAAGGGGTGATCGACCTCAGGCAAGAGGAGGCTTTCGCGCCGATCCAGGTGCGTCGCCGCTCGGCCCGGCCGGAAGGGCTGCCCTTCGCGGCCAAGGACGCTTCATGACCGGCGTGGCGGCTGAACCCGAGGATGCCGAGGCAGATGGCGGCGCGGAGGCCTTTTCGCTGGCGTTGCGCGTCGTCGAGGCGCTGCTGTTTGCCTCCGCCGTGCCGTTGACGGCCGAGGCGCTCGGCCGCGCCATTCCTGCCGGTATCGCTATCGAGCAGGTGCTGGCCCGGCTCGCCGAGGATTATGCGCTGCGCGGGGTCAATCTGCGTCAGGTCGCCGGCGGCTGGGCTTTCCGGACGGCGCCGGACCTCGGCTACCTGCTCGCGGCTGAGGCGGAGCCGCCGCGCCGGCTGTCGCGGGCTGCGCTCGAGGTGCTGTCGATCATCGCCTATCACCAGCCGGTGACGCGGGCCGAGATCGAGGAGATCCGCGGCGTCGCCACCGCCAAGGGCACGCTCGATATCCTGCTGGAGGCGGGCTGGGTGCGGTTGCGCGGGCGGCGTCGCTCGCCCGGCCGGCCGATCACCTATGGCACGACGCCGGGCTTCCTCGACCATTTCGGGCTCGACCGTATCGACGATCTGCCGGGGCTGGAGGAACTGAAGGGCGCGGGCTTCATCGAAGGGCGCCTGACGCGCGACCTCGCGGTGCCGGTTCCCGACGACGATCCGGGTCTGCGCGACGACGAGGACCCGCTCGGCGACCTGTTCAGCCCGCTTGACGACGGCGAAGGCGGATCGCAGGGGTGAGGAGCGGGCACCGTGATCGTGCAATCGTTTTGCACGGCGTCATCCCGGACAAGCCGCGAAGCGGCGCCGATCCGGGATCCATCGTCGAGCGCGGTGGCCTCCGATGGATCCCGGGTCTGCGCTACGCTTGCCCGGGATGACGGCGCGAATGGTTGAACATGAAGTGGGATCGGGATTGAGCGAGACCAAATCAGGATGGCTCGGCTGGGGCCGGCGCGGCACGGCCGGCGCGGCGATCCCGATGGCGCTCGGTTTCGAGAACGTGACGCAGCGCTTCGGCGCGGTGACGGCGCTGTCGGATGTCTCGCTCTCGGTCAAACCCGGCGAGATCGTCGCGCTGCTCGGCCAATCCGGCTGCGGCAAGACGACGCTGCTGCGGCTGGCGGCAGGGGTCGAGCGGCCGAGTGCGGGCCGCGTCCTGCTGGAGGGGCGCGACGTCTCGGCGCCCGATCGCTTCGTCGAGCCCGAGCACCGCGGCGTCGGCTTCGTCTTCCAGGACTATGCACTGTTTCCGCATCTCAGCGTGCGCGACAATGTCCGCTTCGGCCTGCGCGGCCAGGCGCCAGCCGCCGCCGAGACGACGGCCCTGCGGGCGCTGGCACGCGTCGGCCTCGCCGAACTCGCCGATTCCTATCCGCATATGCTCTCGGGCGGCGAGCAGCAGCGCGTGGCACTGGCGCGTGCGATCGCGCCGCGGCCGGGCGTGCTGCTGATGGACGAGCCCTTTTCGAATCTCGATCGCCGTTTGCGCGACGTGGTGCGCGACGAGACCGCGGCCCTGCTGGAGGAAACCGGCGCGACCTCGATCATCGTCACGCATGATCCCGAGGACGCGATGCGCATCGCCGACCGGATCGTGCTGATGCGGGCCGGGCGGATCGTCCAGGTCGGCACCGGCGAGGAACTCTATCGACAGCCGACCAGCCTCTTTGCCGCCCGATTTTTCTGCGATCTGACGGAGATCGAGGGGCGTGTCTCGGGCGGGGCGGTCGATACGCCGCTCGGCCGCTTCGCGGCGCCCGGAATGGCGGAAGGATCGATGGCGGTGGCCTGCATCCGGCCTCATCGGGTCCGCATCGTGCCGAAGGGCTACTATCTGCGCGGACGACTGACGGCGCGGCGTTTCCTCGGCGAGGCCGATCACCTTCAGGTGAGCGTGGACGGCTTCGATCGGGCCTTGTCGGTGCGGGCGCCGCTCTCGGACGAGATCGCGGTGGGCGATGAGATCGGGGTCGAGATTCCGTCGGACGAAGTCCTTGTGTTTCCGGCCGTGGATCAATAGGTTCCGCCGCCGAACAATCGACCGGACAAGGATTTGGTTGGGGCCATTCCCCGGTCGACGCAAATTCGGAGGAGTTTCGCCATGGGTGGCGTGAGCATTTGGCACTGGATCGTCGTCGGCGTCATCGTGATGCTGCTGTTCGGGCGCGGCAAGGTTTCCGAATTGATGGGCGACGTCGCCAAGGGCATCAAGTCTTTCAAGAAGGGCATGGCCGAGGATGACGAGGCAGCGGCGCCGACCGCCACCAATGTCGACCCCAAGGTGATCGACCAGACGAAGGCCGACAACGCCGCCGCCCAGGCCCAGGCCAAGGCCGAGCACAAGGCCTGATGCCGCGGCGCCCCTCGGGGCGCCGGCTTGAGAGGACGAGCCGTCGATGTTCGACATCGCCTGGAGCGAGATGGTGTTGATCGGCGCGGTGGCGCTGGTCGTCATCGGCCCAAAGGACCTGCCCAAGGCCCTGCGCACGGTCGGCCAGACAATTGGCCGGGTCAGGCGCATGGCCTCGGAATTCCAGGGGCAGTTCAACGATGCGATGCGCGAGGCCGAACTCGCCGACCTGAAGAAGCAGGTCGAGGATGTCGGCGGATCGGTGTCGAGCGCGCTGAACAACGATTTCAAGCCGATCGATACTCCGAAGGAGTTCGATACGGCCAAGCCGGATGCTTCGAAGCCGGACGAGGCCGCCTTGAAGGAGGCCGAGGCCAAGCTCGCTTCGCTGCCGCCGCCGGCGCCTTTGCCGCCGGTCGAGATCGCGGCCGACGCGCCCAAGCCCGCCGACAAGCCGAAGCGGACGCGCAAGGTCGCGGCCGAGCCTGCTCCTGTCGTCACCGAGGCTCCGGTCGCTCCGGTTGCCGCGATCGAGCCGGCCCCGGCGAAGCCTGCCCGCAAGCGCAGCGCCAAGGCTGCCGAAGCTCCGGCCATCGTCGAAGCACCGGCTCCGCCGCCGGTTGTGACGGTGCCGGCGAAGGCTCCGAAAGCCGCTGCTGCGCGCAAGCCCAAGGCAGTTGTCGCTACCGCGCCGACTGAGCCCGCCAAGCCTGCCGCCCGCAAGCGCAAGACCGCCAAGGGCGAGGAGAATTCCGCATGAGCGTCGCCAATCCTCGCGACGGCGAGGACGAGATCGAGGCCTCGCGCGCGCCGCTCATCGAGCATCTCGTCGAATTGCGCTCGAGGCTGATCAAGTCGCTGATCGCTTTCCTGGTGATGTTCTTCCTCTGCTTCGCGCTGGCGACGCAGATCTACAACATCCTGGTCCAGCCCTATATCTGGGCGGCGGGGCCGGGCGCGAACGTCCAGCTCATCTACACCGCGCCGCTGGAATATCTGTTCACCCAGATCAAGATCGCGGCGTTCGGCGCGGGCTTCCTGGCGTTCCCGGTGATCGCGACGCAGATCTACAAGTTCGTCGCGCCGGGGCTCTACAAGAACGAGAAGCAGGCCTTCGCGCCCTATCTGGTGGCGACGCCGGTCTTCTTCATCGCCGGCGCAGCGATGGTGTTCTTCTTCGCCATGCCCGTGCTGATGAAGTTCTCGATCGGCATGCAGCAGACCGCGACGGACGGGCAGGCCGGCATCGCGCTCCTGCCCAAGGTCAGCGAATATCTCTCGCTGATCATGACGCTGATCTTCGCCTTCGGCATCGCCTTCCAGCTGCCGGTGATCCTGACCCTGCTCGGGCAGGCGGGCATCATCGATTCGAAGTTCCTCAAGGAAAAGCGCCGCTACGCCATCGTCTTCGTCTTCGTCGTGGCGGCGGTGCTGACCCCTCCGGACGTGATCTCGCAGCTCATGCTCGCGATCCCGATGATGCTGCTCTACGAGCTCTCGATCTTCTCTGTGCGCCGCGTCGAGAAGAAGAGCGAGGCGAAGAAGGCGGAAGAGGACGCCGAGTAATCAACCGCGACCGTCATCCCGGCCGCAGCGAAGCGGAGCGCCGGGATCCATCGTAGGGCATTGCACCTGACGATAGGTCTTCGATCGGGCAGTTCGTCCGGAATGACGAGGCTGCACATGTGGCTCTACATCATGGCGAGCGGCTGGAATGGGACGCTCTATGTTGGCGTGACGAACAGCTTGAGCCGCCGAATTGCCGAGCACCGGGGCGGGCTCGGGTCTGATTTCGTCCGCAAGTATGGGGTGATTCATCTCGTTTATGCGGAACGGCATGAACGCGCCGACGAAGCGATTGCGCAGGAAAAGCGGGTCAAGCGTTGGCGACGCGAGCGGAAAATCGCCCTGATCGAAGCCGAGAACCCAAATTGGATGGATCTCTCGGGCACAATCCATCTCGACTAACGGGATCCATCGTAGAGCTCTGGAGTCTTACGATGGATCCCGGATCTGCGCTGCTTCGCAGCTTGTCCGGGATGACGGCTTGGTTCTGGAGTTTTCGCTGCGAGGTTACCTGTTCCCTCGCGCGCGATCCCGGTCTAGAGCATGCGACGCTGCATTCCGCAGCGATGGCATGGCCGGACGACGATGTACGACATCAGATGGATTCGCGAGAACGCCGCGGCGTTCGACAAGGGGCTTGAGCGCAGGGGCCTGGCGCCGCTGTCGTCCTCGCTGCTCGAACTCGATGACGTCCGTCGCTCGTCGATCGCCAAGGCGCAAGCCACGCAGGAGCGCCGCAACGCGCTCTCCAAGGAAATCGGCAAGGCGATGGGCGCGAAGGATGTCGCGCTCGCCGACAGCCTGAAGGCCGAAGTCGCGGCGCTCAAGGAGCAGCAGCCGGCGCTGGAGGCCGAGGAGAAGGCCGCCAAGGACGCGCTCGACGAGAAGCTCGCCGCGATCCCGAACACGCCCTTCGACGATGTGCCGGATGGTGCCGACGAGCACGGCAATGTCGTGTTGCATGTCCATGGCGTGAAGCCGGAGGAGCGCGGGCTGCTCAAGGGCGTCAACGACCCCAAGCAGCATTTCGAGCTGGGCGAGGCGCTCGGCCAGATGGATTTCGAGAAGGCGGCCAAGCTCTCCGGCTCGCGCTTCGTCGTGCTGCAGAGCCAGATCGCGCGGCTGTCGCGGGCGATCGGGCAGTTCATGCTCGACACGCACACGGAAGAGCACGGCTATACCGAGGTGAATCCGCCGCTGCTCGTGCGCGACGACGCGATGTTCGGCACGGCGCAATTGCCGAAGTTCCGCGAGGACCAGTTCCGTGCCGGCGAGGATCATTGGCTGATCCCGACCGCCGAGGTGCCGCTGACCAATCTGGCAAGGGAATCAATCCTCTCCGAGGAGGAGCTGCCGCTTCGATTCACCGCGCTCACACCTTGCTTCCGTTCGGAGGCCGGCTCGGCCGGGCGCGACACGCGCGGCATGCTGCGCCAGCACCAGTTCGAGAAGGTCGAACTCGTCTCGATCACCGCGCCGGAGAAGTCGCGTGAGGAGCATGAGCGCATGCTCGCCTGCGCCGAGGCGGTGCTGAAGAAGCTCGACCTGCATTATCGCGTGATGACCTTGTGCACCGGCGACATGGGTTTCGCCTCGCAGAAGACTTGGGACATCGAGGCCTGGCTGCCCGGCCAGAAGACCTATCGCGAGATCTCGTCCTGCTCGGTCTGCGGCGATTTCCAGGCGCGCCGCATGAACGCCCGCTACAAGACCAAGGACGGCAAGGGCCCGTTCTTCGTGCACACGCTCAACGGCTCGGGCACGGCGGTCGGCCGTGCGCTGATCGCGGTGATGGAGAATTACCAGAACGCCGACGGTTCGATCACCGTGCCGGACGTGCTGGTGCCCTATATGCGCGGCGCGACGCGGATCGAGAAGGCGGCCTGAGACATGCGTATCCTCGTCACCAATGATGATGGCATCCATGCCGAGGGCCTGGCCGTGCTGGAGCGCATCGCGCGCCAGCTCTCGGACGATGTCTGGGTCGTGGCGCCCGAGACCGACCAGTCCGGCGTGGCGCATTCGCTGTCGCTGTCAAATCCGCTGCGGCTGCGCCAGATCGACGAGAAGCGCTTCGCGGTGCAGGGCACGCCGACCGATTGCGTGATCATGGCGGTGCGCTCCGTCATGGCCGATGCGCGGCCCGATCTCGTGCTCTCGGGCGTCAACCGGGGTTCGAACGTTGCCGAGGACGTGACCTATTCCGGCACCATCGCCGCCGCCATGGAAGGCACGCTGCTCGGCGTGCCCTCGATCGCGGTGAGCCAGGCCTATTCGCCCGGCAATCGCGATTCGATCCGCTGGGACTGCGCCGAGGGCCATGCGCCGGGCATCATCCGCCGCTTGCTGGAGGAGGGCATCCCGGAAGGCGTGCTGTTCAACCTCAACTTCCCCAATGCGGGGCCGGACGAGGTCGAGGGCGTCGCCGTCACCGTGCAGGGCCGGCGCGACCAGGAGCTGGTGCAGCTGGAGCCGCGCAAGGACGGTCGCGGCAATCCCTATTACTGGATCGCCTTCCAGCGCAGCGGCAAGGAGCCGGCCAATGGCACCGACCTGAAGGCGCTGGCGGAGAAGCGCATCTCGATCACGCCGCTCGAGCTCGACCTGACGCATGAGCCGACGCTGACGCGCTTCGCTCAGCTCTTCGCCTGAGCCCTGGGGCGGGGAGGGGCATGAGCGAGGACGCGCCGGCCAGCGAAGGCGAGCGCACCGTCGCCTTCCTGCTCTCGCTCCGGGCGCGGGGCGTGCGCGATCTCGCGCTGTTGCGCGCGATGGAGCGGGTGCCGCGCGACCGTTTCGCGCCGGCTCGCTTTGCCGATCTCGCCCGGCAGGACGTCTCCGTGCCGCTGCCCTGCGGCCAGACGATGACGGCGCCGCATACGGTCGCCAATCTGCTCGGCGCGCTCGACATGCAGCCGGGCGCGCGGGTGCTGGAGGTCGGGACGGGCTCCGGCTATGTCACGGCGCTGCTCGCCGCGATGGGCGGCGAGATCGTTTCGCTGGAGCGCTACCGCTCGCTCGCACTGGCGGCGCATGAGCGGGTCTCCGGCAGCGGGTTCGGCGGGGTCGTCGACCTGCGCCATGCCGACGGGTTCCAGCCCGACCGGACGCTCGGGCGCTTCGACCGCATCCTCGTCAATGGTGTCACCCAGGCGGTGCCGGAGGCGCTGCTGGCGCGGCTGTCGCCGGGCGGGCGTCTCGTCGGTGCGCTGCGCATCGATGGCGCGGCGCGGCGGGTGGTGGTCACGCATCTGGAAGACGGGCAATTCGATCACGCGACCGGGCCGGCGCTGCGCCTGCCGCCCTTGATCCCCGGCCGCTCGCGCGCGCTTTAGGGCCTTTGCCTGCGCGCGAGGCGTTTCGAAAAATCCAAAAAAGTGAAGACGGCCGGCTGAGAGAAACGCTTTCGTAACCTCAACGGGACTTTAATCGCCCCTATCGAGTTGCGTCGTTCGCGAGTACTCAGTTCATGCGTAGCCAAGCCGGATCGATCAATCCCCGCGCTCTCCGTCGTCTGTCCACGGTGTGCCTGTTCGCCGTCGGCGTCAGTGCCTGCTCGTCGGATACGATGCGCTTCACCGAGACGCCGTTCGACAGTCCCTTCAAGTCGGCCCAGGCATCTGCCCCGGTCCGCGATCCGGTCACGACCGGCTCCATCGGGCAGGTTTCGAGCGCGCCGCTGCAGCCGGTGGGTTCCGCCCCGGTCGTCCGGGCGCAGTCTCTGCCAGCGCCGCAATCTTCGGTCGCGCTGAGCGCTCCCGTTTCGCAGCCTGTCTCAGGCGGCTCTGCCGGCTGGTCCGCGCAGGGCGGCACGCCGGTCGTGCTGGCCCAGGGCGAGACGCTCGACACGATTTCGTCGCGTTACGGCGTGCCGCGTGCCGCCATCATGTCGGCGAACGGGCTGAGCAACGCGAATGTCGCCCCCGGCACGCGCATCACCATTCCCGTCTATAATGCCTCCGCTTCCGCTGCTCCGGTTGCCGCTCCGGCCCCGGCTCGCCAGGTCGCCCAGGCTCCGGCCGAGACCCAGCGCTTCGTTGCCGGCCCTTCGGCAGCTCCGCGCATCGCGCCGCCGGCTGCCGTCGATCCGACGGCGCAGGCCAAGGCTGCCGCCGATGCCAAGGTCGCTGCCGCCGCCGAGGCCAAGGCGAAAGCCGCTGCCGACGCGCAGGCCATGAAGGAATCGCGCGCCCGCTTCGCTGCCGAGGCGAAGGCCAAGGCCGATGCCCGCAAGACCGGTGCCGCCCTGCCGACGCCGGCTGCCAAGCCCGCGGCTGCGCCGATCGCCGCCGTGAAGCCTGTTCCCGAGGCTAAGCCGGTGAAGACTGCTGCGCCGGCCGCCAAGCCGGTGGTCGTGGCTAGCGCTCCGGCCGCCGAACCGAAGCCGACTGCGATCCCGAAGGCCGAGCCCGCGCCGGAGCCGAAGACCACCGCCAGCATTCCGAAGCAGGAAGAGGAAGCCTCGTCGGGCGACAAGGCGGATTTCCGCTGGCCGGCTCGCGGCCGCGTCATCTCCGGCTATAGTGGCAAGGGCGGCAACGAGGGCATCAACATCGCCGTTCCCGAAGGCACGCCGGTCAAGGCTGCCGAGGGCGGCACGGTCGCCTATGCCGGCAGCGAGCTGAAGGGCTATGGCAACCTCGTCCTGATCCGCCACCCGAACGGCTATGTCTCGGCCTATGCCCATAACGGCGAGCTCAAGGTGAAGCGTGGCGATACGGTCAAGCGTGGCCAGGTCGTCGCCAACTCCGGCCAGAGCGGCAACGTCTCCTCGCCGCAGCTTCATTTCGAACTGCGCAAGGGCTCGGCGCCGGTCGATCCGACGCCCTACCTGAACAACTGATACCGGAGCTGCGGACGAGGTTTTCCCCTTCGATCGGTTCCGCGAGACCCTCCCGATCGAAAAGAACGGGGCTGCCCCAGAAAAGGGCGGCCCCGTTTTCGTTTGTCTCGTGACTTGGTTGGTTAGGCGCCGGGAGCGAAGCAGCAGAGCCGCGCGCTTGTCATTCCGGGGCGCGCTGCAGGCGCGAACCCGGAACCCACGACTGGGCGGACCATGAGACGCTGCGTGATCGGCGGCTCACCCGGTCGTGGGTTCCGGGTTCTTCGCTGCGCGAAGCCCCGGAATGACACAGTGGATGGCTTAAGCCGCTGCGAGCGCCTGCGCCTTCTCATGCTTCCAGCCGCTTCCCCAGCCGGCCGGCGAGGTCCTGGATGTACTGCCAGGCGGTGCGGCCGGAGCGGGAGCCGCGCGTCGTCGACCATTCCAACGCGTCGCGGCGCAGCTCGTCGGCGGCGACGTTCAGCCCGAAATGGCCGGCATAGCCGTTGATCATCTCCAAGTATTCGTCCTGGCTGCATTTGTGGAAGCCGAGCCAGAGGCCGAAACGGTCCGAGAGCGAAACCTTCTCCTCGATCGCTTCGCCCGGATTGATCGAGGTCGAGCGCTCGTTGTCCATCATGTCGCGCGGCAGCAGGTGGCGCCGATTCGAGGTGGCATAGAACACGACATTGTCGGGCCGCCCCTCGACGCCGCCGTCGAGCACCGCCTTCAGCGACTTGTATGAGGTATCGTCGCTGTCGAAGGACAGATCGTCGCAGAAGACGATGGCGCGGTGCGGGTCGTTGCGCAGCTGGCTCATCAGCCCGGGCAGGCTTTCGATATCCTCGCGGTGGATCTCGATCAGCTTCAGCGGCAGCGCGTCCTTGGCGAGGCGCAGGTTGGTGTCGGCATGGACGGCCTTGACCAGCGAGGACTTGCCCATGCCACGCGCGCCCCAGAGCAGCACGTTGTTGGCCGGCAGACCCTTGGCGAAGCGCTCGGTGTTCTCGGCCAGCGTGTCGCGGACGCGGTCGACGCCGCGCAGCAGCGAAAGCGCGACGCGATTGACCTTCGGCACGGGCACGAGTTCCGAGCCAGAAGCCTGCCAGACGAAGGCGTCGGCCGCCTTGAGGTCCGCGGCCTTGCGGCGGGGCGGGGCGATGCGCTCCAGCGCGTCGGCGATGCGCAAGAGCGTGGCGAGCGTCTGGTCGGTCTCGGTCGTGGTCATGGCGGCGTGGCCTTCGTTTCGTTCGGTCGAACCGTACCGTACCGTCCGGTACGGTTCATGCCGCTAGCTAAACCACGCCGTGGATCGCGCGCAAGGGGCATTGCGCGAATGGCAGCCAGCCCATAGGTGAGGGATCGCGCATGGGTGATTGGATACGGTGTTCGCATTTCGCTCTTTTGAGCCCTCATCCTGAGGAGCGCTGAAAGCGCGTCTCGAAGGATGCTCCAGAGGCTTCGGAACCACCTGGAGCATCCTTCGAGACGCAAGCTTCGCTTGCTCCTCAGGATGAGGGCTTAGTTTGCCGAAATGCGATTGCCCCGAGAGTCCGGGCGCGTCCGATTGATTTCACGGCGTTGCTGGCTATAGTCCGCGCGATTTTGCGGCCGGGCGGTGGTTTTGGCCTTACGTCTTTCCATCAGAGATTCGCGGTCGGCGGCGTGCCGCCGCCGTACCAGAGGAGTGTATTCGTGATCACCCCCGCTTTCGCCCAGGCCACAGGAGCCGGTGGCGGCGCCGACATGCTGATCCAGCTCGTGCCGTTCCTGCTGATCTTCGTCATCATGTGGTTCCTGATCATCCGGCCGCAGCAGCGCCGGGCCAAGGCCCATCAGGAGCTGATCAAGAACGTGCGCCGTGGCGACACGGTTGTTACCTCCGGCGGCATGATCGCGAAGGTCTCGAAGGTCGTCGACGACGGCGAGATCGAGGTCGAGATCGCCGACGGCGTGCGCGTGCGCATCGTGCGCGGCATGATCCAGGACGTCCGTTCCAAGGGCGAGCCGGTCAAGAACTGAGAATGCGGTGGCTAGGGCTCCCGATTCGGGAGCCCGGGCACGATAACAAGGCTGTTCACGCAGATGCTTCGTCTCCAGGCCCGCAAGGTCATTCTCGTCCTGCTCGTGCTGTTCATCGGCTGCGGGCTCGCCGTGCCGAACCTCTTGTCGCCTGAGACGCGCAAGGCCATCGAAACCAACGCGCCGTCCTGGATTCCGCGCGCCTTCCTGCCGATCCATGCGGTGGTGCTCGGCCTTGATTTGCAGGGCGGGTCCCACGTCCTGCTCGAAATCGACCGGGCCGAGCTGGTGCGCAGCCAGGTCGTCCAGTTGCGTGACGACGTCCGCCGCATCCTCCGCGAAGAGCGTGCCAACCCGCAGGGCGGCATCCAGACGACGACGCGCGGTGTGCAGGTGCGTGTTCCGGACGCCACGGAGCGCGCCCGCGTGCTGCCGAAGCTGCGCGAGCTCGCTCAGCCGATCGGTACGCTCGGCGCCTTCGGCCCCTCCGGCAACCAGTCGATCACCGTCACCGACCAGCCTGATGGGCTGATCCAGCTCACGGTCACCGAGGCCGGTTCGAACGAGCGCATCCGCCGCGCCGTCGAGCAGGCGATGGAAGTGCTGCGCCGGCGCGTCGACGCGCTCGGCACGACCGAGCCGAACATCCAGCGCCAGGGTCTCGACCGTATCCTGGTTCAGGTGCCGGGCCTGCAGGATCCGCAGAAGCTCAAGGACATTCTCGGCCAGACCGCGAAGCTCGAGTTCCGCCTCGTCGGCGATGCCAATAGCAGCGATATCGACATGCTGCCGTCGCAGGATGCCGGTGGGCAGCAGGTCCCCGTGCTGCGCCAGCCCTCGGTCGACGGTGCCGATCTGATCGACGCGCAGCCCGCTTTCGATTCGCGCAGCGGCACGCCGATCGTGAACTTCCGCTTCAACATCCGCGGCGCCCAGCGCTTTGGTCAGATCACCACCGAGAATCTCGGCCGCCCGCTGGCGATCGTGCTCGACAACAAGGTGATCTCGTCGCCGGTGATCCAGTCGCCGATCACGGGCGGCTCAGGCCAGATCTCCGGCAATTTCACGGTCGAGCAAGTTAATAACCTCGCGATCCTGCTGCGCGCCGGCGCGCTGCCCGCCCGCATGACGATCGTCGAGGAACGCACCGTCGGCCCCGGCCTCGGCGCCGACTCGATCCAGGCCGGCAAGATGGCGACCCTGATCGCGACCGTGCTGGTGGTGATCTACATGCTCGCGACCTACGGCATCTTCGGCCTGATCGCGAGCATCGCGCTGCTGGTCCATGTCGGCCTGATCTTCGGCCTGATGTCCTTCCTCGGCGCGACGATGACGCTGCCCGGCATCGCCGGCATCGTGCTGACCATCGGCACGGCGGTCGACTCCAACGTGCTGATCTACGAGCGCATGCGCGAGGAGGAGCATCAGGGCCGCAGCCTCGTCTCGGCGCTCGAAGCCGGCTTCCAGCGCGCCTTCGCCACGATCATCGACTCCAACGTCACGATGCTGATCGCGGCGGTGGCACTGTTCTCGCTCGGCTCCGGCCCGGTGCGCGGCTTCGCGGTGGTCTTCATCCTCGGCATTCTCACCACCGTGATCACGGCGGTGACGCTGACGCGGATGCTGATCGCGATCTGGTATCGCTGGGCCAAGCCCAAGCGCCTGCCGTTCTGACGCTGCCAACCCTTCAGGAGATTGGCCATGCGCCTGCTTCGTATCGTTCCGGACAACACCAAGTTCAAATTCGTCTGGTTCCGCCGCTTCAGCTATCCGCTGTCGGCCGCCTATTCGATCCTGGTGATCGTGCTGTTCCTGACCGTCGGCCTGAATTTCGGCATCGACTTCAAGGGCGGCACCTTGATCGAGATGCAGACCAAGGGGCAGGCCGTCGATATCGCCCAGATCCGCCACACCGCCAACGCGCTCGGCTTCGGCGAGGCGGAGGTGCAGGAATTCGGCTCTGGCGGCGAAGTCTCGATGCGCTTCGGCATGCAGCCGGGCGGCGAGACGGCGCAGCAGGCCGTCGTGGTCAAGGCGCGCGAGGCTTTCGCTTCCAGCTATGAGTTCCGCCGCGTCGAGACCGTCGGCCCGCGCGTCTCGGGCGAACTGGTGCAGGCCGGCACGCTCGGCGTCGTGCTCGCGATCGTCGGCGTGCTGATCTATCTCTGGTTCCGCTTCGAGATGCCGCTGGCGATCGGTGCGATCCTCGGCACGCTGCACGACATCGTGCTGACGATCGGCTTCTTCCTGATCACGCAGCTCGAATTCAACCTGACCTCGATCGCGGCGATCCTGACCATCGTCGGCTATTCGCTGAACGAGACCGTCGTGGTGTTCGACCGCACGCGCGAATTGCTGCGCCGCTACAAGACCATGCCGGTGGCCGAGCTGCTCGACCTCTCGGTGAACTCGACCCTGTCGCGCACCGCGATGACGGCGACCACGACCTTCCTGTCGCTGCTGGCGCTCGTGATCTTCGGCGGCTCGGCGATCGAGGGCTTCGCGCTGGTCATGCTGTTCGGCGTCGTGGTCTGCACCTATTCGGCGATGTTCGTCTCGACCCCCGTGCTGCTCTACATGGATGTCCGCTCGGCCGGCGCCCGCGAGGAGGCGCAGGAGGCGGCGCGAGCCAAGACTTCCGCCGCCAAGGCGAAGGCCTGATCGCGGCCAATGCCGCGTTTCGAGGGCTTCGTTCCCGGCCGCTTTCCGCTCGACGCCATCGGCGCGGGCGGGTTTCGCTTCGCCGAGATGAGCCACAAGGGCTCGATCATCGCAACGCCGGCTGGCATCCGCATCTGGCCGGTGACGCGCTTCTCCGAAGTGACGATCGAGAGCCTGCAACCGGTGCTCGACGAGGCCGGGACGATCGATTTCCTGCTGATCGGGACGGGAGCGGATATCGCCTTCATTCCGCCCGCCCTGCGTGATCCTCTCAAGCAGGCGGGAATCGCGGTCGAGGGCATGGCGACCGGCGCGGCGGCGCGAACCTACAATGTCCTCGTCGGCGAGGACCGGCGGGTGGCGGCGGCTCTGATCGCGGTCGACTAGGACCATGTCGTGAGCCGGCCATGTGAGCGGCGCGTAGCGATGACGCCGCGCTTGGCCTAGACTGGGCTTGGGCCGAGGGCGAGTGATGACGGGCCAGGGCGGAACGATGCCGCAGACCGAGACCGACGACCGCAGGGAGATCGCGCCGGCGCGCCTGCCGGAGGCCTATGCCCATTGCGCCGCGCTGGTCCGCGAGCAGGATCAGGATCGCTATATCGCCGGGCTCTATGCGCCCGAGGACCGTCGCGCCGCGCTCTATGCGCTCTATGCCTTCAGTCTGGAGATCGCGCGGGTCAGGGCGCTGGTGAGCGAGCCGCTGCCCGGCGAGGTGCGCCTGCAATGGTGGCGTGACGTGCTGGAGGGGCAAGCCGGCGGCGAGACGCAGGCGCATCCGGTCGCGGCGGCCCTGCTCGACACGATCAGGCGCTATCGCCTGCCGGTCGCGCCGCTGACGGCGCTGATCGATTCCCGCATCTTCGATCTCTATGACGATCCGATGCCCTCGCTGCGCGATCTCGAAGGCTATGCCGGCGAGACGGTGAGCGCCGTGATGCGGCTTGCCTGCATCGTCCTGGCCGGCGGGCGCGATCCTGGCGGGGCGACGGCCTGCGGCCATGCCGGCGTCGCCTATGCGCTGACCGGGCTGATGCGCGCCTTCCCGTGGCATGCGGCGGAGGGGCAGGTCTATCTGCCGGCCGATATCCTCGCCCGCAACGGCGTGACGCGCGACGACATCGTGCGCGGACGCGGCGGGCCCGGCGTGCTCTATACGCTCAAGGAACTGCGCGAGATCGCGCGCGGACACCTGAAGAAGCTCACCAGCCTCAGCGAGACGATTCCCTCCGGGCTGAAGCCCGCCTTCCTGCCGGTCGCGCTGGTCGAGCCCTATCTCAAGCGGATGGAGGTGGGCGGCTACGACCCCTATCGCACCATCATCACCCTTCCGGCCTGGCGCCGGCAATGGGTGCTGTGGCGGGCTTCGCGGAAGCGGTGAGGGCGCGGCCGTCGTTCTTGGACGGAGAGCAGTGCCTAGGCAGAATTCTAGATAGCGCGGGGAACCCTCTCCCATAGGGAGAGGGCAGGGTGAGGGGTAGGCCGCTCACCGTGATTGCCGTGAGGTGGTCGCTGCGCAGCGGCCAGGACAACGCCTCTCTGGTCGAGGGGCCGACACCTCACCCCTGCCCCTCTCCTTACAGGAGAGGGGTTTCCCCCCGCTTGTTCTGCCCGTCGAGAATGACGGCGTGACTTCCTACTCCGCCGCTTTCGCTTCGACGCCGCCGGCCCATTCGTCCATGACCTGCTTGGCGCGGGCCGTCAGGGCCTGCTTGCGGGCGAGGCTCTTGGCCGGGCCTTTCAGGCGCTTGCCGTCGGGGCCGGTGGTCGCGACGCCTTCGATCAGCGGGAACAGGCCGAAATTGATGTTCATCGGCTGGAAGGAACGTGGCCCCTCGTCGATGGTGACGATGTGGCCGCCGGTGATGTGGTTGACCAGGGCGCCGAGCGCCGTCGTCGCCGGCGGCATCGGCAGCTCGCGGCCAAGCCGCTCGGCCGCGGCCATGCGGCCGGCGAGGAGGCCGGTCGCGGCGCTCTCGACATAGCCCTCGCAGCCGGTGATCTGGCCGGCGAAGCGCAGGCGTGTGTCCGCCTTGAGACGCAGGCGCTCGTCGAGCAGCTTCGGCGAGTTGAGGTAGGTGTTGCGGTGGATGCCGCCCAGCCGCGCGAACTCGGCATTCTGCAAGCCGGGGATCATCCGGAAGATGTTCGCCTGCTCGCCATATTTCAGCTTGGTCTGGAAGCCGGTCATGTTGAAAAGCGTGCCCAGCGCGTTGTCCTGCCGGAGCTGGACCACGGCATAGGCCTTGACCGTCGGGTTGTGCTTGTTGGTGAGGCCGACCGGCTTCATCGGGCCCCAGCGCAGGGTCTCGCGGCCGCGCTCGGCCATGACCTCGATCGGCAGGCAGCCGTCGAAATAGGGCGTGCCTTCCCATTCCTTGAACTCGGTCTTCTCGGCGGCAAGCAGCGCGTCGATGAAGGCCTCGTACTGGTCGCGGTCGAGCGGGCAGTTGATGTAGTCGGCGCCGGTGCCGCCGGGGCCGGCCTTGTCGTAGCGCGACTGGAACCAGGCCTGGTCCATGTCGATCGAATCGAAATGGACGATCGGCGCGATGGCATCGAAGAAGGCGAGCGAATCCTCGGATGTCAGCGACTGCAGACCTGTGGCCAGCGCAGGCGAGGTCAGCGGGCCGGTCGCGATGATGACATTGTCCCACTCGGCCGGTGGGAGGCCGGCGATCTCGCCGCGATCGATGGTGACGAGCGGATGCGCTTCCAGCGCGGCGGTGACGGCCTGGGAGAAGCCGTCGCGGTCGACCGCGAGCGCACCGCCGGCCGGGACCTGATGGGCGTCGCCCTTGGCCATGATCAGCGAGTTCAGCCGGCGCATCTCCCAGTGGAGCTGGCCGACGGCATTGCTGGAGGAATCGTCGGAGCGGAAGGAGTTCGAGCAGACGAGCTCGGCCAGTCCTTGCGTCTTGTGGGCGTCGGTGCCGCGAACGGGCCGCATCTCGTGGATGACGACGGGGACGCCGGCCTGCGCGATCTGCCAGGCGGCTTCGGAGCCGGCGAGACCGCCGCCGATGATATGAACGGGTTCCATGGCTGGGGATGTGTCCGCAGCCGGGCCGCAGGTCAAGGGACAGGCGCCCTGAAATGCAAAATGCCCGCCGTGAGGCGGGCATTCGCTCTTCGACCGAAGCTCGAGGGGAGGGGAAACACGAGCCTCAGGAGAAACTACACGGAACGCGCCGCGCCCGATGCGCGACGGTTGTCATTCCAGAGTCTTCAGGCCGCAGCGTGCGAGCGGGCGATGAAGGAGATCTCCGAGCGCGACAGGCCGAGATCGTCGAGCTCGCGGTCGGTCAGACGGGAGAGCTCGCGGACGGTCTCGCGATAGCGGAGGTAGGCGCGGATTTTGGCGGCGATCATGGTGACGAACATTGTGGTCTTCCTTGCGAATATTCCGGACCGGGGCGGTGCCCACAGCGATAATTTCGTTGTGCACTGCATATAAACCGGACAGCCTGCTTCCAACAGGGGCACGTCGTCAGCTCCGATATGCTTCTAATGCATGACGAGTTAAGGTTCCGGTCATTTTTGTGGGATCGTTCTGCGCTGAACGTAATGCTTGCGGCGAAATTGAGGAAATCGGCGGCCTTTGATTTGTGCATCGGTCGACTTGAAGCGGAGGTTCGATCGATGATTGCCTATTAATTGGTCATGTTGCATGTGCTAAATTGCGAGCGCCTGCGTCACAGCAATTTTGCGTTGCAGCAGGAGGTGGCGAGGCTGCGATTCCCGGCCGCGGCCGAAGGCTCGTCCACCTTCGCGCGTCGATCCGCTGCGGCAGAGTTTGCCGGGTAGAACTTGCCGGATTTCCCGGGCTGAATCGTCTCGCATTGCGCCGGCTATCCGACAAGTAATTGATATCTCACTGCTTTCAAGGAGAGGGCCTCGCGGCCCGGAGATTGCCTGCCGGTGCCCAGCAGAAAGGAGCACGCGATGACCATCTCGTTCTCGACCTCGAACTGGCCCGTCAACCTGACGAAGACCTACGCCGCCAAACAGTCCGCCGACGACGATTCGAAGCAGGATGCCGGCGCTTCCGCTTCAACCTCCGTCTCGTCATCCTCGACCGAAGCCGAATTCCTGAAGATCGCGCGGATGTCGCCGGAGGAGCGGGTTCAGGCCGCGCTCCTCGCCAAGCTCGGCATGACCGAGGAGGAATTCAACAAGCTCGACGCGCAGGCCAAGGCCGACATCATGAGCAAGATCCGCGACGAGATGCTGAAGCAGATGGAAGCCAAGGGCGAGAATGCGAAGAAGACCGGCGCGCTCGCCGATATCAGCGTGTGAGATATCCTGCGGCGTCTTGTTTCCTGATTGCGATGCCTTCGCTCCACCTTTGTCATTCCGGGGCTTCGCGTAAGCGAAGAACCCGGAACCCACGACCGGGTGGGACTGTGGTGTTCAGTTGCAGGCGGCTCGCCCAGTCGTAGGTTCCGGGTTCGCGCCTGCGGCGCGCCCCGGAATGACAAGCGTAGGCCACTCTCCCGTCAGCCCACCTTGCCGGCGTCGAAGCGCAGCAACCGCAGGGCATTGGCGGTGACGATCACGGTTGCGCCGGTATCGGCGAGGATCGCGACCCAGAGGCCGGTATAGCCGAGCACGCTGGTCACCAGGAACACCGCCTTCAGCCCGAGCGCGATCGTGATGTTGGTGCGGATGTTGCCCATCGCCGCGCGCGCCAGCCGGATCAGCGCGGCGACATCGCGCACGCGGCTCTTCAGTACTGCGCCATCGGCGGTCTCCAGCGCGACATCGGTGCCGGAGCCCATGGCGATGCCGATGCTGGCGGCCGCCAATGCCGGCGCATCGTTGATGCCGTCGCCGACCATCATCACCGACGTCTCGCCGGAGAAGGCCTTGATCGCCGCGACCTTGTCGTCGGGCATGAGCTCGGCCTTGTGCTCCATGCCGAGGCCGGCGGCGATGGCGGCGCCGGTGCGGGCATTGTCGCCGGTCAGCATGGTCGAGCGGATGCCCATGGCCTTGAGTTCGGCGATCGCAGCTGCAGCATCCTCGCGCGGCTCGTCGCGGAGCGCGATGAAGCCTGCGAGCGTGCCGTCGACGACGACGGCGGCGACGGTCTTGCCGGCGGCCTCCAGCTCCTCAGCCGTGAGGCGTGCCCGCTTGTCGAAGGGGGCGCGGCTCTCGGCATGGCGCGGGGCGCCAACGAAGACGGCGCGGCCATCGACCTTGCCGGTGACGCCCTTGCCGGCGAGCGCCGCAGCCTCGGCCGCCGGCTTGTAGGCGATGCCATCCGTACGGGTGCGCTCCAGCACGGCTTCAGCCAGCGGATGCGCCGAGCCGTGCTCGACCGCGGCGGCGAAGGCGAGAACCTCGGCCTCGCTGCCGGCGAGCGCCACGATATCGGTGACGCGCGGCCGCCCCTGCGTGAGCGTGCCCGTCTTGTCGAAGGCGACGAGGCCGGTCTTGGCGGCGGTCTCGATGACGACGCCGCCCTTCATCAGCAGGCCCTGACGGGCGCCGGCCGACAGGGCGGCGGCGATCGAGGCGGGCACCGAGATGACGAGCGCACAGGGGCAGCCGATCAGCAGCAGCGCCAGCGCCCGGTAGATCCAGACCGACCATTCGGCGCCGAGCAAGAGCGGGGGCACCAGCGCGACCAGCACGGCGAGGCCGACGATCGCCGGCATGTACCAGCGCGAGAAGCGGTCGATGAAGCGCTCGGTCGGGGCGCGGGCCTCCTGCGCTTCCTCGACCAGGCGGATGATGCGGGCGATGGTGTTGTCTTCGGCCGCCTTGTCGACGCGCACGCGCAGCGCCGCCTCGCGGTTGACCGAGCCGGCATAGACGGGCTCGCCGACGCCCTTGGTCTTCGGCACGGATTCGCCGGTGACCGGGCTCTCGTCGATGCCGGAGGTGCCGTCGGTGATCTCGCCATCGGCCGGGATGCGGTCGCCGGGGCGGACGAGCACGGTCTGGCCAATGCGGAGGCTCGCGGCATCGACCTGCCGGGTCGCGCCGTTCTCCTCGATGATCGCGGTCTTGGGCACGAGATCGCCGAGCGCGCGGATCGAGGCGCGGGCGCGATCCGCCGCGACCCCTTCCAGCACCTCGCCGACCGCGAAGAGGAAGACGACCAGCGCCGCTTCCTCGGCCGCGCCGATGAAGAGCGCGCCGATGGCGGCAATCGTCATCAGCATCTCGATGGTGAAGGGAATGCCGGCGCGGGCCGCCGCGAAGGCGCGCTTCGCGACGGGCAGGACGCCGACGATACAGGCCAGGATGAAGGCCCAGTGGCCGATGCCCGGCCAGATCAAGCCGGCGCCATAGGCGGCGCCGAGGAAGAGACCTGTCGCGATGACGAGCCGGCCCTTGCCGGTCTGGTACCAGCTCGCGCCCTCGGGCGTGGCTTCATGGACATGGCCGGGCAGGCCGTGGCCGTGATCCTTCGCGGCGGCGGTCGGCGTGGTGGTCTTCGGGGCGTGGTCGTGTCCGGCGTAGGAATGGCCGGCGTGATCGTGCTTGTGGTCGTGGCCATGCGCATGATCCGAGCAGCAGGCATCGCCGTGCTCATGCTGGCCGTGATCATGGGCGTGGTCGTGATCGGAATGCTCGTGCTTGTGAGCGCCATGGTCATGGCCACAGCCGCAATTGTCCTGCCTGGTCGCCTGACGCTCGGCGGCCGGTGTGGCCAGCGCGGCCGTGGTGTAGCCGAGGCCGTTGACGCGCTTCTCGATCGCTTCCGGCGTGGTCGCGCCGGCATCCAGCGCGAGGGTCAGCGTCTCCGACATCACCGAGAGCCTGACATCGCTGACGCCGGGCAGGCGCTCCACCGCGCCACGAATCTTTGCCGCGCAGCTTGCGCAATCCATGCCGCCGACCTTCCAGGACAAGGTCTGGGCTGTGGTTTCGGGGCGGGCGGCCATGACGTGTCTCCGTCTCTCTTTCGCTACGGGACATCTCTCTACAAGCTGTAGCCACTTCAGGTTCAAGAGGGAAAATGCAGGTTATGCGTTTGCTGGTTCTCTTGAGAACCACGCGGTCATCCCGGGCCTGACCCGGGATCCATTCCGGAGCGCTTCCGGTTGAGGTTCCGGCATGGATCCCGGATCTCCGCTTCGCTGCGTCCGGGATGACCCGCGTCGCGGGGAAAGCCGAGGGCGCCACTCAATCCAGCGGAAACACTGGCCGGCGCAGGCGCTTGTAGGGCAGGCCGGCGATCCGGCTGGTGCAGGGGCCGGGCGTCGTCACGGTGAAGCTGCCCTTCGCGATCTTGTCATAGGCGCGCCGGTGCGCCACCGCCGCCTTCACGCCGATCGCCTTCAGCGTTTCCGGCTCGATGCCTTGCGAGCGGAGCTGGCCAAGGTCGAAAGGCGGAGTCTTGCGGCTGCTCAGCAGCACGGTGACGCCCTCGACCTGCACGACCACGCAGGGGCCCATGTTGAAGCGCGAGCCCTGCGAGGCCGCGAGATGGCTGTTGAGGTCTTCCAGCGCGAATTCGCCGTCGCTGGCACTGACGAAGCTGGCCTCGATCTCGACCGGCCCTTCGGCGATGGCGCTGCCCTTGCCGCCGATCGAGAGCTTGCGGATTTCGCCGGGCCTGGCGCCGGCCATGGCGGCGACGGCGGCGGGATCGGCGATGGCGACCGCGCAGTTGCCGACGCCGTGGCGCAGGAAGGCCCGCAGCACTGACGTGGCGTCGCCCGGTGCGCCGCCGCCGATATTGTCGGCGGGCTCGACGACGATATAGGGGCCGCCTTCGGAGCGCAGGATCTCCGCGACGGCCGCATCGAGATTCCATTCCGCCGGCAGGCCGAATTCACGCAGCTCAACCGCTGTTGCCGTGAGGCGATCCAGCGCCTCGCGGGCCACCGCTTCCGGGCCGGTGAAGGCGACCGCGAAGGCAACGCCAGCCTCGGGCACATCCGAGAAGGAATAGCCGCCGACGACATTGGCCACCCAGATATTCGGATTCTCCTGTTCAATCAGGCGCGCCAGCGCCTCCAGATCGCGCATCGGCCGGTCGGCCGTGCCGGTGCCGGTCGGCGGCCAGATCACCGGCGCGTTGCAGGAGAGCATGCGGGGGAGCTCTCCGCTTGCGAATGACCGTGCCAGCAACCGCGCGGACCGGACGGCGGATTCGCGGGCATCCGTATGCGGGTTCTCGCGATAGGCGACGAGCGCGTTGGCATGCGCCGCCATGGCAGCGGTGAAATTGGCGTGAAGATCGAAGACGCCGAAGACCGGCAAAATCTCGCAGCCCGGCACCGCGCGGATATGGGCGAGGAACGCGCCTTCCGGGTCAAGGCATTCGGTCGTGACCATCGCGCCGTGCAGGGCGAGCCAGATACCGTCGAGACCGCCATCGGCGAGCGCCGCTTTCAAGCCGGCGTCGAATTCCGCGAGGAAGCGCCGGAACACCGCACGATCGACCGTGCCGGCGGGCAGGGCGGTGTAATCCACCGTCGGCAGCACCTCCCAGCCCTCGGCCTCGGCGATTTCGAGGAAGCCGCCCACCGTCGAGCCGTCGCCGCGGCGCGCCAGCAATTCCGCGCCCTTGCGGACGGTGAAATCGGCGAGCGTCGTCACCTCGTCGACGAAACTATGGGTCTCGTGGAAGAGCGATCCGAGCAGGATGCGGCGGCGGGGCATGATCGGCTGGGGCTCCTTGCTCACAGGATGCATTCATCTCGGCCGCCGATCTGTTCCGGATCAAGCCGGCATTGTTCCATCCTAGGGAACGCGGATGCTTTGACAGGCCGTGCCCCGACCTCGTTTCATGAGGCGGGCCGGCAGTCCGAAGGGCGATTGCCGCCTCTGGCCGAGAGAGCATGCGGATGCGCGTCTTCACTGCGTCGCTGGCGACGGAAACCAACACTTTCGCGCCGCTCTTCGTCGATCGCAGCGCCTTCGAAGGGGCTTTCTACTGTCCGCCCGGTACGCATCCGGACACGCCGACGCTGTGCTCGGCGCCCACCGTGGCGGCACGCCGCCGCGCCGCGAGCGAGGGCTACGAGCTGGTCGAGGGCACGGCGACCTGGGCCGAGCCCGCGGGCCTCGTCTCGCAGGAGGGCTATGAGAGCCTGCGCGATGAGATCCTCGATCAGCTCAAGGCGGCGCTGCCGGTCGATATCGTGCTGCTCGGCCTGCACGGCTCGATGGTGGCGCGCGGCTATGACGATTGCGAGGGCGACCTGATCACGCGGGTGCGGGCGCTGGCCGGGCCGGATTGCGTCATCGGCGCCGAACTCGACATGCATTGCCACCTGACCGCCGAAATGGTCGCGGGCGCCGATATCATCGTCGCCTTCAAGGAGTTTCCGCATACGGATTTCCTGGCGCGGGCCGAGGACCTGCTGGAGCTCTGCCTGAAGATGGCGCGCCGGCAGGTGAGGCCGGTGAGCGCGGTGTTCGATTGCCGTGGGCTCGCCGCCTTCATGACCAGCCGCGAGCCCGGGCGCAGCTTCGTCGACCGACTGCTGGCGATGGAGGGACAAGACGACATCCTCTCGATCTCGGTCGCGCATGGCTTCCAGGCGGCGGACGTTGCCGATGTCGGGACGAAGGTTCTGGTGATCACCGATGGCAATGAGGCGAAGGCGGCGGCGCTGGCGAAGCAGCTCGGCCTCGAAATCCTGCGCTGGGGGCAGGGCGCCTCGCCGAAGCACTACAAGCCGGAGGAGGGCATCGCGGCGGCGCTCGAATTGGCTGAGCCCGGCAAGCCGGTGGTGCTGGCCGATCGCTGGGACAATCCGGGCGGCGGTGTCGCCGGCGATTCCTCGGTGATGGTCGAGGCACTCCTGCGGCATCCGGACGTGCCCACCGCGATCGGAGCGATGTGGGACCCGGTTGCCGTGAGCCTGTGCCGGGCGGCCGGCGTCGGCGCCGAGATTCCCCTGCGCTTCATCGGCAAGGCGGCGCCGTCCTCGGGCCGGCCGATCGATGCCGTGGTGACGGTTACCGGTACGACCGCGGACCTGCTGATCCCGTTCGAGCAGAGCTGGGTGTCGCTTGGGCCTGCGGCGGCGATCCGCATCGGCCAACTCGACATCGTGCTGGCCTCGACGCGGGCGCAGACCTTCAGCCCGCCGGTCTTCACCGATCTCGGCATCGACCTGAGCACGAAGGCGGTGGTGGTGGTGAAATCCTCCAACCATTTCCACGCCGCTTTCGCGCCGATCGCGGCACAGGTGCTTTACCTCGACAGCGGTGGACCCTACCCGCCCGATGCGGGCAAGATCCCCTACACCAAGGTGAAACGCCCCTTCTCTCCGCTGGACCCGAATCCATGGCTGTGACTGTTCCTGCCCCGCTTCCGCGCCTGTCGCTCCGCGAGATCGAGGAGCAGCGTCTCGATGTACTGGTGAAAGGGCTGCCGCCGGGTGCCTCGCTCAGGCTTGGCGATGTCGGCAAACAGGGCTGGAACGTGCTCGCCGGCGACCTGCCGATGCCGCTCGCGGTGATCCGCGAGAGCGTGCTCAAGGCCAACAGTGCCTGGATGAGCGCCTTCAGTGCCGCGAATGACCTCAAGATCGCGCCGCATGGCAAGACGACGATGGCGCCGCAGCTCTTCGATCTGCAGGTCGCCGATGGCGCCTGGGCGATCACCGTCGCGACGATGCAGCAGCTCGCGGTTGCCCGGCATTTCGGCGTGAAGCGCGTCATCCTCGCCAACCAGCCGGTCGGACGGCAGGAGGTTGCGGCCTGTTTCGAAGCGCTGCGGGAGCCCGGCTTCGAGCTCTATTGTCTTGCCGACAGCGTCGCGGGCGTCGGCTTGCTGGCCCAGGCGGCGAAGGAGCATGCGGGGGACAATCCGCTGCGCATCTTCGTCGAGATCGGCTTCATGGGTGGGCGCACGGGTGCCCGGACCCGCGAGGAGGCGCTGGCCGTGGCGCGTGCGGTCGCTGGTGCGCCTGGGCTGCGGCTTGCCGGCTTCGAGTGCTTCGAGGGGCTGCACAGCGACACCGGCAATGCCGACCGATTGCTGGGTGAGGTCGTTGCGGTTGCCGCGGCTGCGGAGAATGAAGGGCTGCTCGGGCCGGAGCCGATGGTGCTCTCGGCCGGCGGGACTTCGCTGTTCGACCGGGTCGGCGAGGCCTTCAATGCCGCCGCCTTCAAGCGCCCGATCGTCAAGGTGCTGCGTTCCGGCTGCTACCTGACCCATGATTCCACGGTCTATTCGGCGGCGTTCCGGCGGATCACGCTGGAGACCAGCCTGAAGCTGCCGCCGGGCGGGCTGGAGCCGGCACTCGAAGTCTGGGCCTATGTCCAGTCGCGGCCCGAGCGCGGGCGCAGCCTGCTCACCGTCGGCAAGCGCGATATCTCGTTCGATTCCGGGATGCCGGTGCCGGTGCGCTGGTATCGGCCGGGCGGGGCGATGACGCGGCCGGAGCCGATGCCCGCGGGCCATACGGTGCTGGGGCTCAACGACCAGCATTGCCATCTCGGCACGCCGGAGGAGAGCCCCTTGCAGGTCGGCGACATGGTGGCCTTCGGCATCGGCCACCCCTGCACGACCTTCGACAAATGGGCGGTGTTGATGCTGGTCGACGATGACTGGACGGTCACCGGCGCCATCCGGACCTTCTTCTGAGGCTGGGACCAACATCATAGCCCTCATCCTGAGGAGCAGCCGGAGGCTGCGTCTCGAAGGATGTTCCAGGGGGCTCCGGAACCATCTGGACCATCCTTCGAGACGCGCTCTTCGAGCGCTCCTCAGGATGAGGGCTGAGATTCCCAAAGACGCCAGTATGCTTCTGTTCCTTCAGATGGAACATCCAATCCTTGACGTGAAATATTTGGCGCCCTTACGCTTTTGACGATGAGGCCGGGCTGCCGCTCAACACGAATTCAGCCCGGCGCGATGCCCTGAACTCCGCAAACCGCTTTGCCCGGCATCGGCCGGCCGGCGGCGTCGCAATCCGGGAGGATGCCCGTGCGTCTGGCGCTGATCCACATCGTTCAGGAGACGAACGACTTCAATCCGCTGCTGACGACGCTCGCCGATTTCGAGGCGTTCGGCCTTGTCGAGGGCGAGGAGATCGCCCGGCAGTTCGGTGAGATCGGCCAGATCGGCGGGCATTACGCGGCGGTGAAGGAAAGCGGGCTCGATATCGAGACGATCCCGATCATCCGCGCCTGGGCCGTGGCGGGCGGGCGCATCTCGCGCGAAGCCTTCGATTTCTTCCAGGCGAAGATCCGGGCCGGGCTGGAGACGGTCGGGCCGATCGACGGGCTCGTCCTGCATCTGCACGGTGCCTGTGCGGCCGAGGGCATCGACGATGTCGAGGGCGAGCAGGCCGAGCTCTGCCGCAAGATATTGGGAGCAGACGTGCCGATCCTGCTCGGGCTCGATCACCACGCCAACGTCACGCACAAGATCATGGCCAATTGCACGGCCATCGTCGGGCACCGCACCCAGCCGCATGACGTGTTCGATACCGGCAAGATCGGGACCGAGGTGCTGCTGCGCATCCTCACGGAGAAGTGCCGGCCGGTCATGGCCTGGCGCAAGATCCCACTGCTCTCGCATCAGGAGCAGTTCCTGACCTCGAAGGGCCCGATGAAGATCTGGTTCGACCGGGCCCGCGCCATCGAGGCCGACCGGCGCGTCCTGCAAGCCTCGAACTATCCGATGCAGCCCTGGCTCGATGTCGCCGAGGGCGGCTGGTCGACGATCGTGGTCACAGACGGTGACCAGGCCCTGGCCGAGAAACTCGCGGACGAACTGGCCGATCTCGCCTGGTCGATGCGCGACGATTTCCAGATCCGCGAGGCGGTTTCCATCGACGATGCCGTGCGCAAGGCCGATGCGGCGGAGCGCGGCATGGTCGTGGTCAGCGATACCGGCGATACCGTCTTCGGCGGCGCGGCCGGCGACAGCAACCTGCTGCTGGAATCAATGCTGCGGCTCGGCATCAGGAGCAAGGCGCTGATCCCGCTGATCTCGCCGAAAGCTGTCGCGACGCTGACCGCGGCAGGCGAGGGCGCCGAGGTGACGCTGCCGCTCGGCGGCGACGCGGCGACCGCCTTCTTCAAGCCGCTGACGGTAACGGGACGAGTCAGGAAGCTCGGCGGCGGCTCGATCCCACTCAACTTCAACCATCAGCCGGAGGTCGACATGGGCCGGGTCGCGATCTTCGATGTCGGGCCGGTGACGCTCCTGATTTCCGAACTGCGCGGCGTCGCAGGCAATGTGCCCGATGTCTACGAGGCCTTCGGCATCGACCTGTCCGACTACAAGATGGCCGTGCTCAAGACGGCATCGAACTTCCAGTATTTCGACCGCATCGCCTCCGGGCTCGTCCGAGCCGATACGCGCGGGCCGGGGCAGTCGGACGTGTTCACCCTGCCGTGGCAGCGGATTCCGCGCCCGGTCTATCCGTTGGAGACAATAAGCGACTGGCGGGCGCATTCGTCCCAGCCGGGAGCGGGGACGCGCTGAGACGAAACCAGACACGACAAAAGGGGAAAGCGATGACAAAGCTGTCGCGACGTCAATTCGGCATGGCCGGCCTTGCGCTGGCGGGCGCGTCCCTGGCGGGGGCCTTGCCGGCCTCGGCCCAGCAGCTCAAGGGCGGGAGGCTGCGCGTCGCCGTGCTGAGCGAGCTGGCGAACTATGATCCGCAGCAGCTCTCGACGGTGAATTTCCACGTCATCAAGAACCTCTATGACAGCCTGATCGAATACACGCCGGAGGGGAAGCCGGAGCCGAGCCTGGCGACGGAATGGACGATCACGCCGGACAAGACCTCGGTTACGCTGAAGCTGCGCAGCGGCGTGACCTTCCATAGCGGCACGCCGTTCAAGGCGGATTCCGTGCTGGCGACCCTGCAGAAGGGCGCCGATCCCAAGCGCGGCAAGAACGTCTTCGCCACCATGTCGATCGTGAAGGACTGGTCGGCGCCGGACGATTCCACGGTGACGATCAACTTCAAGGCGCCGGTGCCCGAGCGCCAGATCCTCGATTTCCTGCAGTTCCTGATCCCGATCGACCCGAAGGGCATCGATACGGTCGAGACCGTGCCGGCCGGCACGGGCCCCTATACGCTGGTCAACCGCGCCGTCGGCCAGAGCCTGACGCTCAAGGCCAACCCGAAATACTGGCGCGAGAAGCAGCCGATCGTGCAGGATCTCGTCTTCACCGTGTTCAGCGAGGACGCTTCCGCCAGCGCGGCGCTGGAATCGGGCGCGGTCGACATCGTCTATAACGGCTCCTCGCGCAGCGCGGTGCGGCTCAAGAATGCCGGCTTCCAGGTCTTCGCGGGGCCGGGGCCATTGGTGCAGGTCTTCCGCATCAATTCGACGCGCGGGCCGTTCCGCAACAAGGCGTTCCGGCAGGCCTTCAACCACCTGATGGACCGAGCGAGCATCCTGCGCGTCGGCTATGCTGGCATGGGCAAGGTCGTGGCGCTGCCCTGGGCGCCGGCGAGCCCGGCTTATGACGAAAGCTACAACGCGACCTATGCCTATGACCTGGAGAAGGCGAAGAAGCTGATCGCCGCTTCCGGCCTCTCCGCCGACGAGCTCAAGAGCTGGAAGCTCCTGGTCAATGGCAGCGACGAGGCTTCGGTCGCGATCAGCCAGATCGTGCAGGGCTCGCTGCAAAAGATCGGCATCCCCATCGAGCTGG
This sequence comes from Allobosea sp. MMO-172, assembly GCF_037147855.1. NCBI lineage: Bacteria > Pseudomonadati > Pseudomonadota > Alphaproteobacteria > Hyphomicrobiales > Alloboseaceae > Allobosea > Allobosea sp. MMO-172. Next base: position 212,465 of record NZ_JBBCUM010000008.1, read on the forward strand.
ACATGCGGCAGGGCGCGGAATACGTCACCGCGCTGCTCGGCGGCGATTTCGCTGCGACCTTCGGCGCCGTCGGCAATGTCCAGAAGTTCCCGTCGCGCGTCGCCACCAACTCGATCTACCGGACTTCGGGCAATCCGGTCCTGAAGGACCCGCATCCGCATCCCGACTATGTCGCGGCGATCGCCAGGGTCGATGGCGCCTCGGGCGGAGCAGCCGAGGTCAAGGCGGCCTACGACAACCTCAACAAGGTCATGGTCGCGGAGGCGTTCGGCATCCCCACCAATTCCTACGATGTCGGCCTGATCGTCGCCTCCGACAAGATTGGCGGCGTGACGCTCGATATCGACAATCTCTTCGTCGCCCGCACCATCGGCTTCAAATGATGCGGCCTGACGGCGCCGGGCGGCGCGAGCGCGGCGCCCGGCGATGACGGAGACGTTGGCCCGGATCAAGGGATTGCTGCGTCGGCTGCTGGCCCGGCGCGGCGCGGCGCTCGGGCTCGGCTTTCTCACGCTGGTGGCGCTGGCGGCGGGCTTCGCGACCGTGCTGCCCTTCGATCCGCTGTCGCAGAGCGTCGCCGCTTCGCTGCTGCCGCCCTCGGCCGAGAACTGGTTCGGCACCGACGAACTTGGCCGCGATATCCTGGCGCGCGTGATCTATGGCGCGCGAACCTCGCTGCTGACGGCGGTCGGCGCTGTCATCATTGCGGCGCTCATCGGCGTGCCGATCGGTCTCGCCGCCGGCTTCTATGGCGACTGGCGCGATTCCCTGCTGATGCGCTGCATCGACGTGCTGCTCGCGCTGCCGAACATCCTGTTCGCGATGGCGCTGATCGCCGTGCTCGGCCGCAGCCAGGGGGCGGCGCTGATCGCGGTCGGCATCGCCGGCATTCCGGGCTTCGCCCGCATCGCCAGGGCGCAGGTCATGGCCCTGCGCCAGCTCGATTTCGTCACGGCGGTGCGCGGCTTCGGCGGCAGCCCCGGTTACATCATGTTCCGAACGATCCTGCCCAACGCCTTGAGCCCGTTGGTGGTTCAGGCGATCGTGCTGGCCTCGATCGCGATTCTGCTGGAGGCGGCACTGGCCTTCCTCGGGGTCGGCGTGCCGCCGCCGACGCCGAGCTGGGGCGAGATGCTGCGCACCGGAAAATCCTATCTCTACGAGGCGCCGACCTACGCGGTGCTGCCCGGCATCGTGCTGACGCTGACGATCCTGTCGCTCGACACGATCGGCCGGGCACTGACCGCGATCCTCGACCGCGACGAGACCGATGCCAGCGGCGAGACCATCGGAGGCCGGCGATGACGGGATATGTCCTGCGCCGCCTCTTCCAGATGCTGCCGGTGCTGCTCATCGCCTCCTTCGCGATCTTCGCGATGATCTATGCCGTGCCCGGCGGGCCGGTCGCGGTGATCGTCGGCGAAAATGCCGGGCCGGAGGAGATCGCGGCCGCGATCCAGCGCTACGGGCTCGACCGGCCGATGGTGGTGCAATATGCCGATTGGCTCGGCCGGGCGGCGCTGGGCGATTTCGGGCTTTCGCTGCATAGCCGCCAGCCAGTGCTGCAACTGATCGGCGAGCGCCTGCCGGCGACGCTGCAACTGGCGCTCGCGGCAATCTTCGTCGCGCTCGTCATCGGCATTCCCGTCGCGATCGCGAGCGCGGTGAAGCCGAATTCCTGGCTCAACCGCCTGCTCAGCGGCTGGAGCGCTCTGGCGCTGGGCGTGCCGACCTTCTGGCTCGGTATCCTCTTGATCCTGCTCTTTGCGGTGGAGCTGCGCTGGCTGCCCTCGGCCTCGCGTCACGTCCCATTCTGGGAGTCCCCTCTCGACGCGCTGCGCAGCCTCGCGCTGCCGGCGATCACGCTCGGCACCTATGTTTCGGGCATCCTGGCGCGGTTCCTGCGGGCCTCGCTGATCGGCGAGGCGCGGGCCGACTATGTCCGCACCGCCCGCGCCAAGGGCGTGCCGGAGAACCGCATCGTCGGCTTCCACATCATGCGCAACGCGCTCCTGCCCTTCGTCACCATCGTCGGTTTGATGATGGCGAATTTCATCGGCGGCGCCGTGGTGACGGAGGCGGTGTTCACCTATCCGGGGCTCGGGCGCCTGCTGATCCAGGCGATCAGCACCCGCGACTATCCGCTGATCCAGGGCTGCATCCTGGTGATCCTGGTCGCCTACATGCTGATCAACCTCACGGTCGACATGCTCTACGCCTGGATCGATCCGCGGATCGAATACCGATGAGGGCGCTAGCGCAGATCTGCCGTGGGCCGCGAGCCGAGATGGCTCGAGATGCCGGCCGCGACCTCGCGCAGTCGCGTGCCGACCTTGGCCGCCAGCGAATGCGGCATCCGCATCAGCGGCGCGGAGACGCTGAGCGCCGCGACGGGATAGCCGTTATCGTCGAGGATCGGCACGCCGACACACATGGCGCCATCCTCGTTCTCGCCCATCTCGGTGGCATAGCCGGTGCGGGCGACCTGTCGGAGCTGCCGCTCGATCTCCTCGCGTTCCAGCAGGGTGCGGCCGGTGCGCTCGGTCAGCGGCAGGTCGAGCTGCCTTTGCCGCTCCGCTTCGGGCAGGAAGGCGAGGATCGCCTTGCCGAGTGCGGTCGAATGCATCGGATGGCTCTCGCCGATGCGGGCCTGCATCCTGAGCGATCGGTTGGCCTCGATCAGGTCGATATAGACGACGGTGCCGTTGCCCTTGACTGCAAGGTTCACGGTCTCGTTGAACTCCTGCATCAATTCGATCATGGCCGGGCGGGCGAGTTCGCGGACCTTGCTGACGCTGGCATCGGCGCGCGCGATGGCCCGCAGTTGCGGCCCGAGATTGTAGCGGTCGGTCGCGCGGTTGTGGTCGAGGAAGCCGGCGGCGGTCAGCGTCTGCAGATAGCGGAAGGTCGTCGTCTTCGGGATGCGCAATTCCTTGCTGACGGCGGTGAGCGCGATCTCGTGGCCGTGGCGGGCGACCAGCTCCAGCACCTTCAGCGCCTTCATCACCGGCTGCACGACATAGGGGTTGTCCGGTTTCTTCGCCATCGCCGCTCCGGTGGTCGGGCTCGTTTGAGAGCGAGCATGGCCAAGGCTTGTAAATTCCGCAAGGCGAAACCCCTGTTCCTTTACGCGGAGCAATCGGTCTGGTGAGGTCGGGGCAACAGCGGGAGGCAACGCAATGACAGGCAATGACAGCCAGCAGGCGGGCGCCCTGCGCTTCGACGAATCCGCCCGGCAGATCGCGGCGAATGCGCGTTTCATCGCCGGCGGCGTGAACAGCAATTTCCGATTGGGCATGCAGCCGGGACCGCTCGTCTTCGAGCGCGGCGAGGGCGCCTATCTGATCGATGTCGATGGCAACCGGATCATCGACTATTACTGCGGCATGGGCGCGACCGTGCTCGGCCATACGCCCGCGCCCGTCATCGAGGCGGTGAAGCGCCAGGCCGAGAAGGGCATCCTCTTCGCCGGCCAGATGCTGGTCGAAGCGGAAGCGGCGCAATTGATCTGCGAGCGCATTCCCTCGGCCGAGCGCCTACGCTTCGGCTCATCCGGCTCGGAGGTGGCGCAGGCCGCGATGCGCTTGGCGCGTGCGGCCACCGGCAGGCGGACGATAGTCAAGTTCGAGGGGCACTATCACGGCTGGTTCGACAACATCCTCTGGTCGACGGCGCCGGGATTGAATGCAGCCGGGCCCGAGGAGGCGCCGACGCCGGTGATCGGCAGCAAGGGCCAGGACCCGCAAGCCGGCGAGGGGCTCTCTATCCTCGGCTGGAACGATCTCGCGGCGCTGGAAACCCGCCTCGCCAAGGGCGATGTGGCCGCCGTGCTGATGGAGCCGGCAATGTGCAACCAGGGCGCCATCGCGCCTGCGCCGGGCTATCTGGAAGGCGCGCTCGCGGCCTGCCGCAAGCATGGCGCCATCCTGATCTTCGACGAGGTCATCACCGGTTTCCGGCTGGGTCGCGGCGGGGCGCAGGAGCGTTTCGGCGTGACGCCCGATCTCACGCTGATGGCCAAGGCGATCGCCAACGGCTTCCCGGTCGCGGCGATCGCGGGCCGGGCCGATCTGCTCGATCTTTTCGCCGATGGCGTGCTGCATGGCGGCACCTTCAACGCCCAGCCGGTGGCGATGGCGGCGCTGGTCGCGACCCAGAAGGCGCTGACGCCGGAGCATTACGAACGCAGTTCCGCACAGGGCCAGCGCCTGCAGGACGGCATCCGCACCATCCTCGCGGAGACAGGCATCAAGGCGCAGGTCGCCGGCTTCCCGCTGATGTTCCACGTCGCCTTCGGGCTCGATGCGCCGGCGCGGAACTACCGGGACGTCGCGCGCGCCGACAAGGCCGCCTATAGCCGCTTCGCCCATGAATTGCTTAAGCGCGGCGTGCGCGTTCTGGAGCGCGGCGCCTGGTTCGTATCGTCGGAGCATGACGCAGGCGTGGTCGATGCGACGCTGGCAGCGGTGCGGGATGCGGCGCGGGTTGTGGCTTAGTTTTCTGCCGAACCACGAGGTCATCCCGGGCTTGCCCCGGGATCCATCGTAAAGCGTTGAGCCCTCCGATGGATCCCGGATCTCCGCTTCGCTCCGTCCGGGATGACGCGAGCTTGGGGATCCATGGCTTCGGCGCCCGGCTTCATGCTGGGCGTTGCGTTGCCATGCGCCCCACTCCTGCATGCAGCATGCGCTCTGCCATTGACCGGGCCGCGCACCGTACCGGATAGTTCGCTCCGAGAGGGAGCGAAGACCGATGCCGCAGCCGAGACCGTCCACCGCGCTTGCCGGGCTCAAGGTTCTGGACCTGACGCGGGTGCGGGCGGGGCCGACCTGCGTGCGCGTCTTCGCCGATTTCGGGGCCAATGTGATCAAGGTCGAAAGCCCGCCGGGACTCGATCCCAACGAGAACATGAGCGGGCCGCGTCTCGGCTACGACATGCAGAACCTGCATCGCAACAAGCGTTCGCTGGCGCTGAACCTCAAGACACCCGAAGGCAAAGCGATCCTGATGAAGCTCGTCGACGAGGCCGATCTCGTCGTCGAGAATTTCCGCCCGGACGTGAAGGAGCGGCTCGGGCTCGATTTCGAGACGCTGCATGCGCGCAATCCGCGGCTGATCCTGGTCTCGATCTCCGGCTTCGGCCAGTCCGGCCCGTATCGGACGCGCGCTGGCTTCGACCAGATCGCGCAGGGCATGGGCGGGATGATGTCGGTGACCGGCCTGCCTGGCCAGGGGCCGGTGCGGGCCGGGATCGCGCTCGCCGATTCCTCGGCCGGGCTCTATGGCGCGGTCGGCGCACTGGTCGCGCTGCAGGAGCGGGCTGTGTCGGGCAAGGGGCAGTGGGTGCAGACCTCGCTGCTCGAAGCCCAGATCGCGATGATGGATTTCCAGGCAGCGCGCTATCTGGTCGAGGGCTCGGTGCCGCCGCAATCCGGCAACGACCACCCCTACCAGACGCCGATGGGCGTCTACCGGACGCGCGACGGCGCGATCAATCTGGGCGTCGGCGGCGAGGAGCAGTGGCGCTCCTTCTGCCGGGCGATCGGGCGGCCGGAATGGGGCACGGATGCGCGCTATGACAGCACGGAGAAGCGCTTTGCGCGCCGGCCGGAATTGCGGGAGCTGATCGAAGAGATTTTCGCCGGGGCCGACAGCGCCGATTGGCTGGAGGCGATGGAGCGCAATAGCGTCCCGGCCGGGCCGATCTATGCGGTCGACGAGATGTTCGAAGACCCGCAGGTGCGCCATCTCGGCATCGCCAAGCCGGTGAGCCATCCCGAGCTCGGCGATATCCGCCTGATCGGCCAGCCGGTGACGCTGTCGCGCACGCCGGCCGATGTCGCGACGCCGACGCCTGCGGTCGGCGCCAACAACGACGAGATTCTGGCCGATCTCGGCTATGACGAAGCCGGGCTCGCGCGCTTGCGGGCCGATGGCGTGATCTGACGGAGACCCGCGTGAACGACGAAATCCTGTATGCGGTCGAGGGCGGGGTCGGCACGATCACGCTCAACCGGCCCCAGGCGCGCAACGCGCTGACCTTCGCCATGTATGAGCGCATCGCGGAGATCTGCCGCGACCCGGCGGCCCATGGCGATCCGCGCGTCATCATCATGACCGGGGCGGGCGACAAGGCCTTCGCGGCGGGCACGGACATCGCCCAGTTCCGCTCCTTCTCCAGCGCCGAGGATGCGCTGGCCTATGAGGAGCGCATCGAGACCGTGATCGGCACGATCGAGAGCTGCCCGGTGCCGACGCTGGCCGCGATCTCCGGGGCCTTTACCGGTGGTGGCGCTGCGATCGGGCTCGCCTGCGACCTGCGCATCGCGACCGCGAGCGCGCGCTTCGGCTTCCCGATCGCGCGCACGCTCGGCAATTGCCTGTCGATGGAGAATTACGGGCGGCTCTACGCGATCCTCGGCCCGGCGCGGGTCAAGGACATCGTCTTCACCGCCCGGCTGGTCGAGGCGGAGGAGGGCGCGCGGATCGGGCTCTATAACGAGCTGGTGCCGGATCATGAGGCGCTGCTGCGGCGGGCGCGCGAGCTGGCAGAACTCATCGCCGGCCATGCGCCGCTGACGATGCGCGCGACCAAGGAAGCGATGCGCCGCCTGACCGCCGCGACCGCTGCCGGCATCGATGGCCACGACCTCGTGACGCTCTGCTACACCAGCGCCGATTTCCGCGAGGGCATGGAAGCCTTCCTCGGCAAGCGGACGCCGAACTGGCAGGGCAGGTAGCCCCTCCAGATTTTCACCGGAACCACGCCGTCATCCCGGGCGGAGCGAAGCGGAGACCCGGGATCCATTCCGGAGCGACCCCGATGAAGGTTCCGGCATGGACCCCGGATCGGCGCCGCTTCGCGGCTTGTCCGGGATGATCCGCGTTTGTGGTTTGAGCGTCATGCTCGCCCTTGTGGCGAGCATCCACGTCTTGAACACGATCCTCGAAGAGAGAAGACGTGGATGGTCGGGACAAGCCCGACCATGACGGAGGAGGCGTGCCGTAGCGCCTGCCTTCAGCCCTGCTTTCCCAACTGTCCGAGCTCGTGCAGCAGGGCCGCGCCGGTGCGCAGGCCGCTATAGAAGCAGTCCAGCGTCATGTTCTCGTTCGGGGCGTGGTTGGCCTCGTCGTGATTGGCGTAAGGCGTCACGAAGGCAGGGATGCCGAGGATCTTGGTGAAGACGTAGTTCGGCAGGCTCCCGAAGCCGGCCGGGATCAGCAGCGGCTCCTCGCCCTGAGCGGCGACGAAGGCGCGGCGCAGCGGCGCGGTATAGGGCGAGGCGATCGAGGTCTTCGAGGGCTGCATGCCCTTCTCCTCGGCGATGAACTCGACCTCCGGTGCATGCTTCTCGACGTGAGCCCTGACCTTGCGCAGGATGTCCTCCGGGTCCTGCGCCTCGACGAGGCGGATATCGCATTTCACCAGCGCCTCGTTCGGCAGCACGGTCTTGGTGCCCGGCCCGCCATAGCCGCCATGGAAGCCGTTGATCGTCAGCGTCGGCCGGAAGCAGAGGCGCTCGTAGAACGGGCGATCCGCGGGCGCGTCGAGGCGGGTGAGGCTCAGCCCCTTCTTGAAGGCCTCGATGTCGAGCGGCAGGCGATCGACCGCTTCCAGCTCCTCCGCCTTCGGCGGCTCGATGCCGTCATGCAGGCCCTCGATGGTGATCTCGCCCTCGGGGTTCTTCATCGTCGCGAGGAGATGGACCAGCGTCCAGATCGGGTTCGGCACGACGCCGCCGAAATTGCCGGAATGGACGTCGCGGCTGGCATGGCGGCAGCGCAGGTCGAAGGAGACGACGCCGCGCGAGCCGAACTTGATGGTCGGCGCGCCGCTGGCATGGCGCGGGCCGTCGGCGGTGACGGCGAGGTCGGCCTTGAGCAAATGCGGGTTGGCGCGCACGAAGCCGGCGATGTTCGGGCTGCCGATCTCCTCCTCGCCCTCAAGGACCAGGATGACGTTGCAGGGCAGTTCGCCATGGACCTTGAGATGGGATTCGATCGCGAGGATCTGGGCGAAATGCTGGCCCTTGTTGTCGCCGACGCCGCGCGCATAGAGCCTTCCGTCGCGGATCGTCGGCTCGAAGGGCGGCGAGACCCATTTGTCGAGCGGGTCCGGCGGCTGCACGTCGTAATGACCGTAGAGCAGCACGGTCGGCTTGCCCGGCGCCTTCTCCCAGCGCGCGACGACGACCGGGTGGCCCTCGGTCGGGATGAGGCTGGTTTCCAGGCCGATATCGGTCAGCATGTCGACGAGCAGCAGGCCGACCTCAGCGATGCCGATATTCTCGGCGCTGATGCTGGGATGGCGCAGATACGCGATGAGGCGGTCGAGGAAGGCGCTGCGGTTGGTCTCGATATGCTCGAAGACCGCGGCGAGTGCGTCTGAGGAAGCCATAGCCAATGCCTGACAGGAGAGGAATCCGTGCCGCCCGACGAGCGGGGGCGCAAGCGGCGGCCGTTCGGCTGCCGAGGGCAGCCTAGACGCGGGGTCTGCGGCGCTCAAGCGCGGGCAGGGGTGTCGCTGCGACTGGCAGCCTTGCGATTTTCGCCGGTCGAATCGTTGCTTGTTAAGTTCTTGTTTTGTTCTATGATGCGCCGATGCAGCTCGTGCTCGACCTCAACGGTGGGCGAGCGTTTCGGCCGCGAGAGGGCGGTCGCCCACCCCGTTATTTCTTCGCGCTCCTTCCGGATGCGGAGGCGCGGTCGCGGATCGATAGCTTGGCGCGTGATCTGCACAAGCGCCTTGTTCCAGCCAGGCCGCCGCGCGGACCGGACAAGTATCATGTGACCTTGCGGGGCATCGCCGTCCCCGATGGGCCGTTCGGGCAGAACATTGCGATGGCGCGCAGGGTCGCCGACGCGATCCGGCAGACCTCCTTTGCCGTCATGTTCAATCAGGCGGCGAGCTTCGGGGCAGCCCCGAACTACGCGTTGTCCCTGACGACGCGGGCGGATCTGCTCGCTGCCGACAGCTTGTCCGCCACGCTCCTCGATGACTTGCGGCGTGCCGGGCTTAAAGTCGATGGGTCGAGCTTCCAGCCGCATGTGACGCTGTTCTACGACCGGAAACGTCGGGAGCCGATCGATTTGCCCGCGCTGCGCTGGCAGGTGCGCGAGTTCGTGCTGATCGAGAGTATCGATAACAGGAAGTACGTGATCTTGGGCACCTGGCCGCTGGACTGACTTCCATGCAGCCTTGCAAGGCCGGTTTGCGGCAATCCGGGCTGCGTGCCGTTGCTTTGGGCGTGGCCGGCTCTATCGTTCCGGCCGAAGCCTCATCCGATTCAGACGGAGCCTGTCATGGCCGATTTGTCCGCTTTTCCGATCACCAAGCGCTGGCCGGCAGCGCATCCCGACCGCATCCAGCTCTATTCGCTGCCGACGCCCAACGGCGTGAAGGTCTCGATCGCGCTGGAGGAGCTGGAGCTGCGCTACGAGCCGCATCTCATCGATATCGGCAAGAACGAGACCTGGGGCCCGGAATTCCTGTCGCTGAACCCCAATGGCAAGATCCCCGCGATCATCGATCCCAACGGCCCGGGCGGAAAGCCGTTCGGCCTGTGGGAATCCGGCGCGATCCTGCTCTATCTCGCCGAGAAGACCGGCAAGCTCCTGCCGAAGGACCCCGCCGCCCGCTATGAGACCATCCAGTGGGTGTTCTTCCAGATGGCGGCGATCGGCCCGATGTTCGGCCAGCTCGGCTTCTTCCATAAATTCGCCGGCCGCGAATACGAGGACAAGCGCCCGCGTGACCGCTACGCCAGCGAGAGCAAGCGCCTGCTCGGCGTGCTCGAGGACCGGCTGGCGAGCCGCACCTGGATCATGGGCGACGACTACAGCATCGCCGATATCGCGATCCTCGGCTGGGTCCGCAATCTCGTCGGCTTCTACGGTGCGGGCGAACTCGTCGACTATGCGAAGCTGACCCACGTGCCGATCTGGCTGGAGCGCTGCCTGTCGCGCCCGGCCGTGCAGCGCGGCCTCGACAGCCCCAAGCGCCCGGCCTGAGCGCCGGCCACTTCTCTGGCCCGGTCCGAGGAGCTACTTGGGCTGGGCCGGAGGCAGCTTCTGCAGGGTGTGCACGGCGATCCCGCCCTGAGCCAGCCGCTCGCGGCCGCCGAGGCCTTCGAGCTCGAAGACGAAGAGCGCATGCGTGCAGCGTGCGCCGAGCCGGCGCAGCAGCTGCGCCGTCGCCAGCGCGGTGCCGCCGGTCATCAGGCAATCGTCGATGATGGCGACCTCACGCCCGTCCAGCGCCTGACCTTTCGACAGGGCGATGCCGTTGCCGAGCTCGTAATTGGCCGCGAGGCTGCGGACGACATCGGCGCGGATCGAGCCGACCTTGCGGATATCGATGAAGCCGAGGCCGTTGCGCAGCGCCAGCGCGCCGGCGAAGCCCAAGCCGCCGATATCGATGCCGGCGAGGAGGTCGATCTCCTTGTCGAGACGGGCTGAGAGAGCCTCGCAAGCCGCCCGCATCCAGCGGGGATCGCTGGTGAAACTCGTGGCATCGGGAAAGTCGACTCCGGGGACGGGATGGTCCTTCCAGCGCCGATGGGGAAAAGCCGGGCTATCCGGCATTTTTGGCGCGGAGACTGACGCGGTATCCATGCTAATCCCTGCCTGTATCCGGCGCTGCCGCCCCGCCTGTCATGCCCGCTTGCCGCCCGGCCGGCGAACCGTGATGACAGCCGTGCGGCGGATGCCGTGCGGCTTCACGAGGTTCGGACGACGGCATGACGATCACCATCTACGGCATCAAAAATTGCGACACGATGAAGAAAGCGCGCGTCTGGCTCGACGGCCATGGTGTCGCGGCCGCCTTCCACGACTACAAGGCGAGCGGGATCGACAAGGCCTCGCTTGAGCGCTGGGTCAAGGAGCATGGCTGGGAGACGGTGCTGAACCGCGCCGGCACGACCTTCCGCGTGCTGCCGGATGCCGAGAAGCAGGGGCTCGATGCGGACAAGGCGATCACGCTGATGCTGGCGCAGCCCTCGATGATCAAGCGGCCGGTGCTCGACCTCGGCAAGGGCAAGACGATCGTCGGCTTCAAGCCGGAGGTCTATGCCGCCGCCGTGAAGTAACACGCCGGGCGGCGCGGGCCGGCTGACGCGGATACGGACAATTCGACCGAATTCCGAGGTCTTTCGGTCGATATTGTCTGGTATTCCCCATGACATGACGTCTGTCGCTGCCGCGCGCCCGCTGGTCTTTCCCTCGGTGTCCTTCGGGCCGTTCCGGCTGCTGGAGGCCGTTCCGTGGCTGATGCTGGCCTCGTCGATGCGGTTTCTGGCCTATGGCAACGCGCTGCTGGCCGGCCCGGCGCTGGTCGTCGCCAATGTCGCGCTGCTGCTTGCCTTCGTCATCGTCGTCTGGCGGATGGTTTTGATCAGCGACGGCCGAAGTGAGCTCGGCCTGCTCGGGTTCTCGCAGCAGGTCTCGATGGCGCGCCGGGTTCTGCCGCAGGTTCTGCTTCTGTTGATCGCTGCGAGCCTTGTCCTCGGTCTGGTTCCCGCGGTCGCTGAGCCTGCGCAGCTCATGTTCGGCTTCGATGGCATTGCATTCGACCAGGCGACTCATCTCGGGCGCCTGTGGAGCGCCTTCGTGGCGGCGTTGGTGCTCCTCATGGTGTTGCAGGTCGACGAGGCGATGAAGCCGAGCCTGTTGACGGCAGCGCGTCAATTCGCGGCCCGGGCGCGATGGCTGGTTCCGGCGGTCCTGCTGGTCGCCGGGCTTTCCATGCTGCTGCACCCACTTCAGGGGTGGGGGCGCGGGCTCGTCAGGCTTGTCTGGCTGCAGGAGGGCATTCCGACGCCCGTCAAGAGCGGGATCTATTTCTGCTTCGTCTTCCTGTTCGCGACGGCAAGGCTGTGGCTGACCGTGGCCGTTCTGGTGCTGGCCCTGCGGCAGTCCTACCGGGCGCAGGCGGAGAGCGAGCCGGCCTAGAAGCGGCCGGAGACGCAAACTGTTCTTTCGCGCGCGGTCTTCCTGCGCTACCTCGCAGGCCATGACCGTTCAGCCCCAGTCCATGCAGCCGGAAATCGCTGCCACTCCCGAATTCACCTTCAAGGTCGCGGCCCGCGATGGCGCCGCCCGCACCGGCGCGATCAGCATGCCGCGCGGCGTCATCCGCACGCCGGCCTTCATGCCGGTCGGCACCGCCGCGACCGTGAAGGGGATGTATCCCGAGCAGGTGAGGGCGCTCGGCGCCGATGTCGTGCTCGGCAACACCTATCACCTGATGCTGCGGCCCGGCGCCGAGCGCGTGGCGCGGCTCGGCGGCCTGCACAAGTTCATGAACTGGCCGCACCCGATCCTGACCGACTCGGGCGGTTTCCAGGTGATGTCGCTGTCGCAATTGCGGAAGCTGACCGAGGAGGGCGTGACCTTCCGCTCCCATATCGACGGCTCGAAGCATGTGCTGACGCCCGAGCGCTCGGTCGAGATCCAGAACCTGCTCGGCTCCGATATCGTGATGCAGCTCGACGAATGCGTGGCGCTGCCCTGCGAGGAGAAGGTGGCGGAGAAGGCGATGCGCCTGTCGCTGCGCTGGGCCGAGCGCTGCAAGACCGCGTTCGGCGACCATCCGGGTCGGGCGCTGTTCGGCATCGTGCAGGGCGGGGACGTGCCGCATCTGCGCGTCGAGAGCGCGCGCGAGCTCGCCGCCATGGACCTCAAGGGCTATGCCGTCGGCGGGCTTGCGGTCGGCGAGCCGCAGGACGTGATGCTGGCGATGATCGAGACGGTGGAGCCGCATCTGCCGCAGGAGAAGCCGCGCTACCTGATGGGCGTCGGCACGCCCGACGACATCGTAAAATCTGTGGCGCGCGGCATCGACATGTTCGATTGCGTGATGCCAACGCGGGCCGGCCGCCACGGCCAGATCTTCACGCGCTTCGGCCGAATGAATCTGAAGAACGCCAAGCACGCGGAAGACCCGCGCCCGGTCGACGAGCAATCGTCCTGCCCGGCCGCCAACAGCTGGTCGCGCGCCTATCTGCACCATCTCGTCAAGGCCGAGGAGATGCTCGGCAAGATGCTGCTGACCTGGGTGAACCTCGCCTATTACCAGGACCTGATGGCGGGCCTGCGCGCCGCGATCGCCGCCGGGCGGCTCGACGACTTCATTGCGGAGACCCGCGAGGGCTGGGAAAGGGGCGAGCCGGCTTGAGCACGGGCCTCGCCCTGCTGCCTCTCAAGATGGCGCTCGCGGCCTGCGTGGTCGTGAGTTGCTCGATGCTGGCAGAACGGGCCGGGCCATTGATGGCGGCGATGATCGCGACCTTGCCGATCTCGCTCGGGCCGGTCCTCGTCTTCCTCGCGCTGGACCATGGCCCGGCCTTCATTGCCGGTGCCGCGCTCGGCACGATGAACGCCAACGCGACCCATGCCAGCTTCGTGCTGAGCTATGTGCTGCTGGCCCAGCGCCATGGCGTGCTCGTCTCCCTCGGGGGAGCGCTTGCGATCTGGACGGTGCTCCTGCTGCTTCTGCGCAGCATGGCGCTGTCGGTCGCTCCCCTCACTGTCCTGACCATTCTGGCCCTGTCGGTCGTGCATGTGCTGGTGCGGCCCTATCTCAAGGTACGCGCCAAGCCGCCGGCGGGTATCTCGCGCTATGCCATTCCGATCCGCGCGGCTTGCGTCGCGGCGCTGGTCGGTATCGTGACCGGGCTCAGCGAGCGCGTCGGGCCGCAATGGTCCGGCATCCTCGCCGGCCTGCCGATCATCCTGTCGAGCCTGATCATCATCCTGCACACCCGCGCAGGCGGCCCGGCTGCGGCTGCCGTCATCGGCAGCAGCGCGCTCGGATTGCTCGGGGCCGGGCTGGGGCTGGCGGCGGTGCATCTTGCCGCCGTGCCCTGGGGCTCATGGACGGCGCTGGGCCTCGGCCTCGCCATCGCGGTTCTGTGGAACCTGATCCTGCTCGGGCTGGCGCGCCGGGCGGCGCCATGACGCCACGAACAGGCCGCCGATGATCAGCACGATGCCGACGAGCTGGAGCGAGGACGGAATCTCGCCGAGCGCCGGGATCGCGAGCAGCGTGCCGGTGACCGGGATCAGCGGCGGAAAGCGCCCGACCACGGACGGGCCCAGCACATGCGCGGCCCAGCCCCAGACCCAAAGGCCGACGATGACGTTGAGCACGCCCTGATTGAAGCCGTGCAGCGCCAGAACCCACCAGGGCGCGATGTCGAAGCCACGGAAATAGAACAGGAAATAGATCGGCAGATAGACCAGCGACAGGACCGAGACGATCGCCGTCGCCTTCAGGCCATCGACCTGCCAGAGCTGGATCATCAGGGGATAGAAGCCCCAGAGCAGGCCGACCCCGAGGAAGCAGAGATCGCCGCGCAAAGTCATGGCGTTGGCGCCCGCGCTGCCGGCGATGCCCAAGCAGATCAGGCCGGCGAGCACGCCGGCGACGCCGATCATGAGTCGCCCGGTCAGGGCTGCGCCGAACATCACGACCGAGCCGACGATGCCGATCATCGTCACCGTGCCCGGCCCGATGGTGGCGCCATGCGCGGCGGGCGCCATCGTCAGGCCGGTCAGCATCAGATAGGTCATCGGGAAGCCGCTGCTCAGCGTCAGCCAGAGGCCGCGCTTCCAGCCGACGCCGCCGCAGGAGGCCAGGCCCGGTCGCAGGAAGATCGGCAAGAGCAGCAGCCCGGCGATGGCGAAGCGCAGCGCCATCAGGTCGTGCTGGGTCAGCCCGTTCAGGACGGCATGGCGGCTGATGACGAAGTTGGAGCCGTAGATCAGAACGGCCAGCAGCATGCCGAGCGCCGCGAGGCGCTTGCGGCGGCGCACCCTCGCATCGGGCTCCAGCATGGCGGCGGGGGTGATCTGGTCCATTCTCCTTCTCTAACGCCGCATCGCTCCAGCCGTTACGGGCCGGTACGCATGGCGTCCGCGCGTAGGGCGGCAGACCGTATTTGCGCCCCGTTTCGGCCCTGCTGGTGCCCAGACGCACCGGCTTCCTTGCGGCGCAACAAGCAAGGGGCTCAGCAATGCGGAGCGCAACCGATGCCGACAGATTCTGATTTCCCCGCGCCGACCACGATGGCGGCCCGATTGGGGAGCGACTTCCTGCTCACGCTGGGCATCGCGACTGCAACGGCCCTGCTCGTGATGGTGCCGACGCTCCTGTCCGGCGCGATGCCCGATCGCGCCAAGGCGCCGACCCTGACCCTGCTGCGCGACGGCAAGATCAGCGACCGGCTGGCGGAGTTTGCTCCGGGGAGCGATGAGGATTTTTCGGCGGGGCGTCCACTAACGCCAGCCGCGCTGGCGATGCCGATGACGCTCGCCTGGCCCGAGCAGGGTGACTGGACGCCGCCGCGGGCAGCCGTTGCCCAGGCGAAGGCGCCGGCCGCAGCCAGCGCCGTCGCGCTGCCGCCGCGTCGTCTGGCGGTGCTGTCGGAGAAGAAGGGGCAGGGACCGGCCGCGCCGCTGGTGATCTTGCCTCCGGCCGCGACGACCACGGTTGGGCCGGTTCAGGCCGTCGATGCAGCGAGTGGCGAGGCGGGCGATTCATCCCTGCGCCAGTATGTCGTCGCGCCGGCGATGAAAGTGGTCGATGTGGTGTCCGGCGCGGCCGGAAGCGTGCAGGCGGCAGGATCATGGACCCTGACGCAGGCAAACGGCCTGCTGCCGCGCTGGTGAGCGCGGCAGCTTGAGCTTTTCGATCAGGCCAGCGCCTTCAGCGCGTTCCGGCCGGCGTAGATCGCCTGGGCACCCAGCTCTTCCTCGATGCGCAGGAGCTGGTTGTACTTGGCGGTCCGGTCCGAACGGGCGAGCGAGCCGGTCTTGATCTGCCCGCAATTGGTGGCGACGGCGAGGTCGGCGATGGTCGAATCCTCGGTCTCGCCCGAGCGATGCGACATCACGGCGGTGTAGCCGGCGCGCTGGGCCATCTCGACGGCGGCGAGCGTCTCGGTCAGCGAGCCGATCTGGTTGACCTTGACCAGGATCGAGTTCGCCGTCTTGCTCTTGATGCCCTGCGACAGGCGGGTGACGTTGGTGACGAAGAGATCGTCGCCGACGAGCTGGCACTTCGAGCCGACGAGATCGGTCAGCGCCTTCCAGCCCTCCCAGTCATCCTCGGCCATGCCGTCCTCGATCGAGACGATCGGGTAGTTGCCGACGAGCTTGGCGAGATACTTGGCCTGCGCCTTGGGATCGCGCGTCTTGCGCTCGCCCTCGTAGACATAGGCGCCGTCCTTGAAGAACTCGGTCGCGGCGCAGTCCAGCGCCAGCGCGACGTCCTGGCCCGGCTTGTAGCCGGCGGTCTCGATCGCCTGCATGACGAAGTCGAGCGCGGCCTCGGCCGACTTGATGTTCGGGGCGAAGCCGCCCTCGTCGCCAACATTGGTGTTGTGGCCGGCGTCGTGCAGCTTCTTCTTCAGGGTGTGGAAGATCTCCGCGCCCATGCGCAGGCCTTCGGCGAAAGAGCTCGCGCCGATCGGCATGACCATGAATTCCTGGAAGTCGATCGGGTTGTCGGCATGGGCGCCGCCATTGACGATGTTCATCATCGGCACGGGCAGGGCGCGGGCCGAGGTGCCGCCGACATAGCGGTAGAGCGGCAGGCCGGAGGCTTCGGCCGCGGCCTTGGCGACGGCGAGCGAGACGCCGAGGATGGCGTTGGCGCCGAGCTTCGACTTGTTGGGGGTGCCGTCGAGATCGATCATCACCTGGTCGATCGCGGTCTGGTCCTCGGCATCCATGGCGACGATCGCCTCGGCGATGGCGACGTTCACCGCCTCGACCGCCTTGAGCACGCCCTTGCCGAGATAGCGCGACTTGTCGCCGTCGCGCAGCTCGACGGCCTCATGCGCGCCGGTCGAGGCGCCGGAGGGAACGGCGGCGCGGCCCATCGAGCCGTCTTCCAGCACGACATCGACCTCGACCGTCGGATTGCCGCGGGAATCGAGGATCTGGCGTCCGATGATGTCGATGATCGCGGTCATGGCAGGCTCCGGGGAAGCAGGCGGGATGATAGGGCGCTTCTAGAGGCTGCCGTGGTCTATGGGAAGGTTCTGATGCGGTCAAAACGGCATGGCTGCAGCGGCGGCAGTTCCCATAGCGGCCGGAGATGCTCTAGAACCCCGCCCAAATGCAGGAGCATCCCATGACCATCGACGCCTCGACCTTGCAGCTCGGCCAGAGCAGCGCCTTGCCCGCCTCGCCGGAGGAGGCGCGGCTCGACCGCGTGCCCAATCCGCATGCCGGCACGAATTACCTCGCCCGCTTCACCTGCCCGGAATTCACCTCGATCTGTCCGGTCACCGGCCAGCCCGATTTCGGCATCCTCGTCATCGACTACCTGCCGGGGAAATGGCTGGTCGAATCGAAGTCGCTGAAGCTCTATCTCGGCTCGTTCCGCAATCACGGCGCCTTCCATGAGGATTGCACCGTGAATATCGGCAAGACGCTGGTCGATCTGCTCGAGCCGGAATGGTTCCGCATCGGCGGCTACTGGTATCCGCGCGGCGGCATTCCGATCGACGTGTTCTGGCAGACGGGCGAGCCGCCGAAGGGCCTCTGGCTGCCCGACCAGGGCGTCGCGCCCTATCGCGGGCGCTGAGCTTCCGCCGCGCCGAGCATCGGCAGGATGCGCGGCGCGGCAAAGCCGAGCAGCCCGATCCCGACGGCGAAAAGGCTGACGGCGCCGGTCGTGCCGAGCAGGTGGAGCGCGGTGCCCATCAGCACGGGGCCGAGCGCATGGCCTGCGAAAAGCGAGCAGGCGAAGAGCGAGACGGCCGAGCCGCGGGCACCGGGCGCAAGTTCGGTGGCCTGCGCCTGGAACGTGCCGTGCATCAGGAAGAAGCCGAAGCCGTTGACCACGAAGAACGGCACGGCGCTCCACCACGGCAGGAACGGCAGCGCAAACAGCCCATAGCCGATCGCCATCAGGACGCCGCCGACGATCGGCATGCGGGCGGGGCCGATCCGATCGACCAGGATGCGGGTCGAGAGACCGTAGATCAGCCCGCCGATGCCTGTTCCCGCGATGACCAGCCCCGCGAGCGAGGGGCCGATCCCGGCCCGTTCCTGCAGGATCGCGGCGACGAAGGGAGGCATGCCGAAGATCAGGCTGCCTTCGGTGATCACCAGCGCATAGAGGAGCTTCGAGCGCGGGTTGGCGAAGACTGCGGCGTAGCTGGCGATCGCTCCCCCGAGGGTCGGGCGCCGCCGCACCGCATCGGCGCGCGGCCGCATCGTCAGGGTCAGCATCAGGAAGGCGATCGCGGCAATGCCGCCGGCCATCAGGAAGACACCGCGCCAGCCGAGATATTCGGCGATCACGCCGGAGCAGGCTGCGCCCGCCATCTGGCCGAAGATCATGATGACGGTGAAGCGGCCGAGCGTGATCTGGCGCTGTGCCATGCTCGCGCGGTCGCCGATCGCCGCCATCGCGATCGGGATGATCCCCCCGGCGACGATGCCGCTGGCGGCCCGCAGCGCGAGCAAGATCTCGAAATTCGGCGCGAAGGAGCAGGCAACCGAGAGCAGGACCAGAAGGGCGAGGCAGCTGCCGATCGTGCGGATCTTGCCGATCGCGTCGGCGATGGGCCCGAGGATCGGCTGCCCGAAGGCGTAGGAGAAGGAGAACGCCGTCGCCATCACCGCGACCTGCGCGATCGACCGGCCGAACTGATCGGCGAGTGTCGGAACCAGCGGATCGATGAGCCGCATGGTGAAGGTCGAGGCGAAGCCACAGGCCCCCAGGACGAGGACCAGCGTTCCGAGCGGTGTCGCCGAGGGTTCTTTCAGCGACCCGGGCTCAGACATAGGCGAGCGCCGCCGGGGCCGTCCGCGACTTGGCGAGGCGGTCGAAGCCCTGCAATTCGGCGATCAGTCCCTTGAACTCGGCGAGCGGCACCATGTTGGGGCCGTCCGAAGGCGCCTTGTCCGGGTCGGGATGGGTCTCGATGAACAGGCCTGCGACGCCGACGGCGACCGCCGCCCGCGACAGCACCGGCACGAATTCGCGCTGGCCGCCGGTCGAGGCGCCCTTGCCGCCAGGCTGCTGCACCGAATGGGTGGCGTCGAAGATCACGGGCGCGCCGATCTCGGCCATGGTCGGCAGGGCGCGCATGTCGGACACCAGCGTGTTGTAGCCGAAGGAGGCGCCGCGCTCGGTCAGCATCACGTTCGGGTTGCCGCTCTCGGTCACCTTGGCGGCGACATTGACCATGTCCCAGGGGGCGAGGAACTGGCCCTTCTTGACGTTGACGACGCGGCCGGTCTTCGCTGCAGCGACGAGCAGGTCGGTCTGGCGGCAGAGGAAGGCTGGAATCTGCAGGATGTCGACGACCTCGGCCACCGGCGCGCATTGGTCGGCCTCGTGGACATCGGTCACGACCGGCAGGCCGGTGCGCTCGCGGATCTCGGCATAGACGGGCAGGCCGGCCTTCATGCCCATGCCGCGGCCGCCCTTGACGCTGGTGCGATTGGCCTTGTCGAACGAGGCCTTGAAGACGAGGCCGATATTCAGCTCAGCCGCGATCTCCTTCAGCGCCAGCGCGCATTCGAGCGCGTGATTGCGGCTTTCCATTGCGCAGGGGCCGGCGATCAGTGCGAGCGGCAGCGCATTGCCGAAGCGAACGGGGCGGGCGAGATCCTCGCCGATGGTCACGATGGCGTTGGGAGTCATGGCGGCGTCCTTGTCCAGCGGGCTGCCGGGTGCTTGCCGGGCTTATGTCGAGTTGAGGCCAGCCGGGTCAAGTCAGGGCAGCCCTGCAACGAGCTTATAGATGAGGCTCGCTTGCGAACGGGCTGGCGAAGCGGGAGCGAGGTCTGTAAATTCGCAAGCGAAGCATTATCTCGATTGGCGATGCAGGATCGGATGTGGATACGGCGCGGACGGAAATGATGCAGTCAGGCCAGGACAAGGCAAGGCAGGCAGGGCGTCCGGTGCGCGCCGGCGATAGGCTCGTGATGGCCGATCGTCCCAAGCGCGGCCAGCCGCCGAGCGATGGCGGCGGGCGCGAAGGCAACGGGCGGGAAGGCAGCGGCACCGCGGTCCTCACCCGGACGCGGACGCGCAAGCCCAATCTCTACCGCGTCCTGTTGCTCAACGACGACTACACCCCGATGGAGTTCGTCGTTCACGTTCTGGAGCGGTTCTTCAACAAGGACCGCGCCGAAGCCACGCAGATCATGATGCATGTGCATCAGAACGGCGTCGGCGAATGCGGCGTCTTTACCTACGAAGTCGCCGAGACCAAGGTTACGCTCGTCATGGATCTGGCGCGCAAGCACATGCATCCGCTGCAATGCGTGATGGAGAAAAAGTAGCCTTGGGTCATCGAGTTCTTTTGGAAATCAGATAGGAGCGCGCCCCTTGCCGAGTTTCTCGCGCAGTCTCGAACAGGCGCTTCACCGGGCTCTGGCCCTCGCCAATGAGCGCCGCCACGAATACGCCACTCTCGAACACCTGTTGCTCGCGCTGGTCGACGACCAGGACGCGGCCGCGGTGATGCGCGCCTGCAGCGTCGATCTCGACCTGCTCAGGCGCAACCTCGTCGATTACATCGACGCGGAGCTGACCAATCTCGTCACCGATGGCCGTGACGATTCCAAGCCGACCGCCGGCTTCCAGCGCGTCATCCAGCGCGCGGTGATCCATGTCCAGTCCTCGGGCCGCGAGGAGGTGACCGGCGCCAATGTGCTCGTCGCGATGTTCGCCGAGCGCGAGAGCCATGCCGCCTATTTCCTGCAGGAGCAGGACATGACCCGCTACGACGCGGTCAATTATATCAGCCACGGCATCGCCAAGCGCCCCGGCGCCAGCGAGAGCCGGCCTGTCCGCGGCTCCGAGGAGGAAGGCGAGCCGCAGCGCGAACAGCGCTCCGAGCAGGGCAATACCGAGGACAAGGACAAGAAGAAAAAGGAAAGCGCGCTCGACGCTTACTGCGTCAACCTCAATCGGAAGGCGAGGGACGGGCGCATCGATCCGCTGATCGGCCGCGAGGCCGAGGTGCAGCGCACGATCCAGATCCTGTGCCGCCGCCAGAAGAACAACCCGCTGCTGGTCGGCGATCCCGGCGTCGGCAAGACCGCGATCGCCGAGGGCCTCGCCCTCAAGATCACGCGCGGCGAGGTGCCCGAGGTGCTGGAGGACGCGACCGTCTTCTCGCTCGACATGGGCACGCTGCTCGCCGGCACGCGCTATCGCGGCGATTTCGAAGAGCGCCTCAAGCAGGTGATGAAGGAGATCGAGCAGCACCCGAAGGCGATCATGTTCATCGACGAGATCCATACGGTGATCGGCGCCGGCGCGACCTCGGGCGGCGCGATGGACGCCTCCAACCTGCTCAAGCCGGCGCTGGCCTCGGGCTCGCTGCGCTGCATCGGCTCGACCACCTACAAGGAATACCGCCAGTATTTCGAGAAGGACCGGGCGCTGGTGCGCCGTTTCCAGAAGATCGACGTCAACGAGCCGTCGGTTCCGGACACGATCGAGATCCTGAAGGGGCTGAAGCCCTATTTCGAGGAGTTCCACAAGCTGCGCTACACCAACGACGCCATCAAGGCGGCGGTGGAGCTCTCGGCCCGCTACATTCATGACCGCAAGCTGCCGGACAAGGCGATCGACGTGATCGACGAGACCGGCGCCTCGCAGATGCTGGTGACGGAGTCGAAGCGCAAGAAGACGATCGGCGTGAAGGAGATCGAGGCGGCGATCGCGACCATGGCGCGTATCCCGGCGAAGACCGTCTCCAAGGACGATGCCGAGGTGCTGCGCAATCTCGAGACCACCCTCAAGCGCACGGTCTACGGCCAGGAGAAGGCGATCGAGGCCTTGTCGTCGTCGATTAAGCTTGCCCGCGCCGGCCTGCGCGACGGCGAGAAGCCGATCGGTTGTTATCTTTTCGCCGGCCCCACCGGCGTCGGCAAGACCGAGGTCGCCCGCCAGCTCGCCTCCTCGCTCGGCGTCGAGCTCATCCGCTTCGACATGTCGGAATACATGGAGCGCCACACCGTCTCGCGATTGATCGGCGCGCCTCCCGGCTATGTCGGCTTCGACCAGGGCGGGTTGCTGACCGACCAGATCGACCAGCATCCGCATAGCGTGCTGCTGCTCGACGAGATCGAGAAGGCCCATCCCGACCTGTTCAACATCCTCCTGCAGGTGATGGATCACGGCAAGCTGACCGACAATAACGGCAAGCAGGTCGATTTCAGGAACGTCATCCTGATCATGACGACCAATGCCGGTGCCGCCGACATGGCCCGCAACGCCTATGGCTTCACCCGGACCAAGCGCGAGGGCGACGATACCGAGGCGATCAACAAGCTGTTCGCGCCGGAATTCCGCAACCGGCTCGATTCGGTCATCTCCTTCGGCCACCTGCCGAAGACGGTGGTCGCCCGCGTCGTCGACAAGTTCGTGCTCCAGCTCGAAGCGCAGCTCGCCGACCGCAACGTCACGATCGAGCTTTCGGACGAGGCGCGCGAGTGGCTGGTCGATAACGGCTATGACGAGGCGATGGGCGCAAGGCCGATGGCCCGCCTGATCCAGCAGACGATCAAGACGCCGCTCGCCGACGAGGTGCTGTTCGGGCGCCTGAAGAACGGCGGCGCGGTCAAGGTCGTCGTCGTCCAGTCCGAAACCGGCATCAAGGTGCTCGGCCTCGAATTCCCGGACGGGCCGGCGAAGCCCAAGCCGGAGAAGGATGTCGCGGCCGCCACGGCCAAGCGCGTGCCGAAGCCGCGCGCGAAAGCTGCGGCTACCGGCAAAACGAGCAAGACTCCGCCGCGGCGAGCGCCTAAAGGTGGCGGAACTCTGGATGGGACGGGTGGCGCGCCGAAGGCCTCGGCCAAGGGCGTCCGCACGGTGCCGAAGGTTCCGCTGACGAAGGCATAAGAACGTGTTGTTCAAGCGAAAGACCGCGAGCCTCGCCGCCGATAGCGGTGAGGTGCTTCAGGAGGCCCCGGCGGCGCCTGTCGCGCCGGCGCGCGCCAAGAAGGAAAAGCTCGGCTGGTTCGAGAAGCGGGACCGGCGCCGTCGCCGCCGCAAGATCTTCGAGGAGGTGCTGGGCTGGATTCTGGTGCCGGCCTTCATCTACCTGATCTATCTCGGGGTGCAGGCCGTCGGCGGCATCCCGAAGGAATTGATCGACTTCGCCAACGAGCTGATCGCCCTGGCGATGAAGGGCGGCAAGGGCTGAGGTCGCAGCCGGAGACGTCGTGCAGGCGCTCTCGGCTCTTTACCCGGCAGCCATGCCCCCTCCGTCGCGGCCAGCGCCTCTGCTGGCGCGACAGCTGCCAACCCTTGTCAGGATCGCGCACGAAGGCGCGATTGGCGAGCGACTGAGCCGCCTAGCGCGCTTGTTTCCGCCGAAACTGCCGCGCATCATCGCGGCATGACGAAATACCTGATCTCCTTTCCCAGCGAGGCGATGGTGGTCACGGGCGAGCAGCTGGCTGCCGCCTCCGTCGATTCTCATGCGGTGATCGAGGAGGCCAAGGCAGCCGGCGTCTATGTCTTCGGCGGCGGGATCAACGAGCCGGTTGCCCCTGTACTCGTCGCTGCCGATGGATCGGTGTCCGAGGAGATCTATCCGGGCAGCCGCCTCAATGGCGGCTTTGCGGTGCTGGAGCTGCCGACGCGCGAGGAGGCCTTGAAATGGGCGGCGAAGCTCGCGCGCGCCTGCCGCTGCTCGCAGGAGCTCCGCGAGTTCATGTACGATCCGGCCAGCTAGAGACACGGGCGCGTTGGCTTGGGGCTCTCGGGCAGCCGCACGGTGAACAGGCGGCCGGAGTGGCCTACGCCCCCACCGCCGTCGTAGATTACCGTCCATGATCAGATTCGCTCTCGCTACCGCGCTGGTCGCGATCGCCCTTGGCGCCGCCAATGACGCGCTTGCGTCGGGCTCGTGCCGCCCGACGCGGGACGGCAAGGACCGGATGGACATGTCAGGCGGCTGCCCGAGTGGCTATGTCGTCCGTGGTGCCTGCTGCGAATCCGTCCGGCCGATTTCGCAGCCCACCGGCGCGTATACCTGCCCGGCCGGCACGATGCTGAGGCTCGGCGCCTGCGTCCCACGCCAATAGGCCTCCGGTCGCGACTGCATCATATTCGGGAGGCCTGACGCCTCAGGCGTTCTCCAGCTCCTCGCCGAGCAGCAGCCATTCCTCTTCCGCCGCCGCCAGCGCCTCCGACAGTTCCGCGCGCTGGCGCGAGAGCTGCAGTGCCTTGTCCGGCTCGCGCGCGAAGGCGCCGTTGGCGAGCGCCGCGTCGACCTTCTCGATCAGCCCGGTCAGCTTGGCGATGCGCGCCTCGGCGAGATTGAGCTTCTGCCTGAGCGGGCCCTGCGCGGCGCGCTTCGTCGCCGCTTCCTTGCGCTCGTCGGCCTTGGGCTTGGCGGCGGCTTCCGGGGCCGGCTTGCCGCGCTTTTCGGCCTTGGCGGCGCCCAGCACATAGGTGCGGTAGTCGTCCATGTCGCCGTCGAAATTCTTCACCGTGCCGCCGCCGACGAGCCAGAGCCGGTCGGCGCAGGCCTCGATCAGGAAGCGGTCGTGGCTGACGAGGATGACGGCGCCGGGATAGTCGTTGATCGCGTTGACGAGCGCCGTGCGGCTGTCGATGTCGAGATGGTTCGTCGGCTCGTCGAGGATGAGCAGATGCGGCCCGTGGAAGGTCGCGAGGCCCAGCATCAGGCGCGCCTTCTCGCCGCCGGAGAGCAGCTTCACCGGCGTGTCGGCCTTGGAGGCGGGAAAGCCGATCTGCGCCGCCTTGGAGCGGACCTTCGCTTCCGGCGCATCCGGCATCAGGTCGCGCAGGTGGCCGACCGGTGTATCCTCGATGCGCAGTTCGTCGAGCTGGTGCTGGGCGAAATAGGCCGTCTCCAGCTTGCTGGACTTCTTCATCTCGCCGGACATGGCGTCGAGGCGGCCGCCGATCAGCTTGCAGAAGGTCGACTTGCCATTGCCGTTCGAGCCCAGCAGCGCGATGCGGTCGTCCGGCGCCAGCGACAGGTTGAGCCGTGACAGGACCTTGCGCTCGCCATAGCCGGCCGCCGCATCCTCCAGCACGATCATCGGCGGCGAGAGGGGCTTTTCCGGCCCGGGGAAGACGAAGGGCTGCACGTCGCGATCGACGATCGCGGCGATGGTCTGCATCTTCTCCAGCCGCTTGACGCGCGACTGCGCCTGCCGGGCCTTGGTCGCCTTGGCCTTGAAGCGGTCAACGAAGGACTGGAGATGCTTGCGCTCGGCGTCCTGCTTCTCCTTAGCGCGGGCGAGCTGCATCTGCTTCTCGGCCCGCTGCTTCTCGAAGGAGGAATAGCCGCCGCGATAGAGCGTGAGCTTGCCCTGGTCGAGATGCATGATGTGGTCGACCGAGGTGTCCAGCAGTTCGCGATCGTGGCTGATGACGATCACGGTATGCGGATAGCGCTCCAGATAGTCGTAGAGCCAGAGCGTGCCTTCGAGGTCGAGATAGTTGGTGGGTTCGTCGAGCAGCAGCAGGTCGGGCTCGGAGAACAGCACGGCCGCGAGCGCGACGCGCATGCGCCAGCCGCCCGAGAAATCGGAGCAGGGGCGCTGCTGCGCCTCCTCGTTGAAGCCGAGGCCGTGCAGCACCATCGCGGCACGCGCCGGGGCGGAATGGGCGCCGATATCGGCGAGCCGCGTGCCGATCTCGGCGATGCGGTGCGGATCGGTCGCGGTCTCCGCTTCCGTCATCAGGGCGGTGCGCTCGGTATCGGCGGCGAGCACCACCTCGATCAGCGTCTCCGGGCCGCCGGGCGCTTCCTGCGCCACGCCGCCGATGCGCCGGCCCCGCGGCAGGCTGATATTGCCGCTCTCGGTGCCGAGGTCGCCGGTGATGATCTTGAACAGCGTGGTCTTGCCGGTGCCGTTGCGGCCGACGAAGCCGACGCGCGCGCCATCGGGAATGGCGGCGCCGGTATGGTCGAGCAGCAGGCGCTCGCCGAGACGGTAGGTGATGTCGTTGATCGTCAGCATGGCGCGCCCGTTTAGGCTGGGGAGGCCTGAAAAGGCAATCGAAAGCCGGAACAAGCGGCCGATGTCACCGTTTCGTCAAAATCTTGCCTTGGGACGGCCCCCGCCGGCCATCACCCAAGGGAAACCGGATCAACCGCGATTCGCCGAGGTTATCTTCATGGATACCCGCCTGTCCTTCGCCAGCTCCCGCCGCGCTTCCGCTACGGCGTCCCTCATGGTTCTCGTCTCGATCATCATCGGCAGCGCCGCAGCGCTCGCCGCGCTGGTGCCGCTGAGCTGAGGCCGCCCAAGCCCCTGAGAAGACTTGTCGTCTCCCGGCCCAGCCGCTAACGCTGGCCCTATGACGCGCATCGCTTTCTACACCGGCTCCTTCGATCCCGTGACCAACGGCCATGCCGACGTCATCGCGGCGGCCGCGGGCCTCTGCGACAGGCTCGTCCTGGCGATCGGGGTCCATCCCGGCAAGACGCCGCTCCTGTCGGTCGAACAGCGCGCCGATCTGCTGCGCGCCGTCGCTGGGCCGCTGTTGGCGGCGAAGGGCGCCGCGCTCGACGTCGTGACCTTCGACGATCTCGCGGTGGATGCCGCGCGCCGGGCAGGGGCCTCGATCATCATCCGCGGCCTGCGCGACGGCAGCGACCTCGATTACGAGATGCAGATGGCCGGGATGAACGGCACGATGGCGCCGGACGTGCAGACCGTTTTCCTGCCGGCCTCGCCCGGCGTGCGCTACATCACCGCGACGCTGGTGCGCCAGATCGCGGCGATGGGCGGGGATGTCTCGCCCTTCGTGCCGGCCCCGGTGCTCGCCGCGCTGAAGGCGCGCTTCGCCAAGGGCTGACGGCGCGATCCCGGCGAAAGGCACATAACTTCGCCATCTTCCGCCGCTTCCTGCTGATTTTGGTTTGCATTTTGCCGAGAGCGATGGTGTCTCTCAGCTAGGCCGACTCGCTCTCCGATCACCCGGCGCGATTCCGCGTGCTGGGCCCTCCGACAGGTTTTCCGATGCGTCTTTCCCGCTATTTCCTGCCCCTTCTGCGCGACACGCCCAAGGAAGCGGAGATCGTCTCGCACCGGCTGATGCTGCGCGCCGGCATGATCCGCCAGCAATCGGCGGGCATCTATTCCTGGCTGCCGCTGGGCCTGCGCGTGCTCAACAAGATCAGCAATGTCATCCGCGAGGAGCAGGACCGCTCGGGTGCCGTCGAGATCCTGATGCCGACCATCCAGTCGGCCGATCTCTGGCGCGAGAGCGGGCGCTACGATGCCTATGGCAAGGAGATGCTGCGCATCAAGGACCGGCATGATCGCGACATGCTGTACGGGCCGACCAACGAGGAGATGGTCACCGAGATCGTCCGCTCCTACGTCAAGTCCTACAAGGACCTGCCGCTCAATCTCTACCACATCCAGTGGAAGTTCCGCGACGAGGTCCGCCCGCGCTTCGGCGTGATGCGCGGCCGCGAGTTCCTGATGAAGGACGCCTATTCCTTCGATCTCGACAAGGATACGGCGCGCCACGCCTATAATCGCATGTTCACGGCCTATCTGCGCACCTTCGCGCGGCTCGGCCTGAAGGCGATCCCGATGAAGGCCGATACCGGCCCGATCGGCGGCGACCTCAGCCACGAGTTCATCGTGCTGGCCTCGACCGGCGAGAGCGAGGTCTTCTGTCATAGCGACTACCTGAATTTCGAGACGCCGGCGGCCGATACCGATTTCGACAGCGTCGCCGACCTGCAGGGCGTCTTCGACAAGTGGACGAGCCTCTACGCCGCGACCGAGGAAATGCACGACAAGGCGGCCTTCGAGGCGGTCCCCGAAGACAAGCGTGTCTCGGCGCGCGGCATCGAAGTCGGCCATATCTTCTATTTCGGCACGAAATATTCCGAGCCGATGGGCGCGACGGTCGCCGGTCCCGACGGCCAGCCCGTGCTGCTGCATGGCGGCTCCTACGGCATCGGCCCGAGCCGCCTCGTCGCGGCGCTGATCGAGGCCGGCCATGACGATGCCGGCATCGTCTGGCCCGAGGAGATCGCGCCCTTCGACATCGCTGTGATCAACCTGAAGGCCGGCGACGCGGCGACCGACGGCGCGGCCGAGCGCATCTACAAGGACCTGCTCGCCAAGGGCTACGACGCCGTGCTCGACGACACCGACGACCGGCCGGGCGCCAAGTTCGCCACGGCCGATCTGATCGGCGTGCCCTGGCAGATCATCGTCGGCCCGAAGGGGCTGGCCGAGGGCAAGGTCGAGATCAAGCGCCGGGCCGGCGGCGAGCGCGAGCTCGTCTCGCTGGAAGCCGCGCTCGACCGCTTCAAGGGCCGGGCGGCGTGACGGCGGGCGCCGTCATGCAGACGTATCGGATGGGAGCCGCCGCATGAGCGCCGTCGCCGACAGCGCCGACATCCCGACCGGGACCAAGGCCTTCGCCGGTTTCGAATGGCTGCTCGCCGGGCGCTACCTGCGCACGCGCCGCCGCGAGGGGTTCGTCTCGGTCATCGCCGGCTTCTCCTTCCTCGGCATCATGCTCGGCGTCGCCACGCTGATCATCGTGATGTCGGTGATGAACGGCTTCCGCATCGAACTGCTCAGCAAGATCGTCGGCGTGAACGGTCATATCTTCGCGACGCCGATCGACCGGCCGCTCGACGACTACGACAGCGTCGCGGCGCGGCTCAGCAAGATTGCCGGCATCAAGCTCGCCATCCCGCTGGTCGAGGGGCAGGCGCTCGCCTCGTCGCAGACCGGCAACAACGGCGTGCTGGTGCGCGGCATCCGCGAGAGCGACATCAAGGCGATCCCCTTCATCGGCGGCAACATCAAGAGCGGCACGCTCGACGGCTTCGACGGCGGCACGCCCGGCGTCGCCATCGGCCGCCGCCTCGCCAATGCGCTCGGCATCCAGGCCGGCGACATGATGACCCTGGTCTCGCCGCAGGGCGCCTCGACGCCCTTCGGCACCGCGCCGCGCATCAAGGCCTATCCCGTCAAGGCGATCTTCGAGATCGGCATGACCGAGTTCGACGGCACCTTCGTCTACATGCCGCTCGGCGAGGCGCAGGCCTATTTCAACCGCGACAGCGACGTGAACGTCATCGAGATCTTCGTCGACAATCCCGACCGGACCCAGGCCGTCCGCGACGCGATCGAGGCCGATGCGCCGCGCCCGCTCGTGCTTTCCGACTGGCGCCAGCGCAACCGCTCGTTCTTCAATGCGCTGGAGGTCGAGCGGAACGTGATGTTCATCATCCTGACGCTGATCGTGCTGGTCGCGGCTTTGAACATCGTTTCCGGCCTGATCATGCTGGTGAAGGACAAGACCGCCGATATCGCGATCATGCGCACCATGGGCTGCACGCGAGGCACGGTGCTGCGCGTCTTCCTGATCACCGGGGCGGCGATTGGCGTCTTCGGCACGCTCGCGGGCCTCGCTCTCGGCATCGTCTTCGCCAAGAACATCAAGTCGATCATGGCGGCGCTGAACTGGATCACCGGCGCCAATCTCTGGGACCCGACCGTGCGCTTCCTCAGCGACATCCCCTCCGTCACCGACTGGAGCGAGGTGACGAGCGTCGTGCTGATGGCGCTGACCCTGTCGCTGCTGGCGACGCTGTATCCGGCCTGGAAGGCAGCGCGCCTCGATCCGGTCGAAGCTCTCAGGATGGGTTGAGCCGATGGCACAGGAAATGCCCGCGCTCTTCCTCTCGCAGGTCGAGCGCTATTACCCGCAGAGCGATGCGCCACTCGAAGTGCTGCGCAAGGCCGATTTCGCGCTCTGGCCGGGCGAGGTCGTCGCCCTTGTCGCGCCGAGCGGCACCGGCAAGTCGACGCTGCTGCATGTCGCCGGCCTGCTCGAGAAGCCCGATGCCGGCGAGGTCTTCGTCGGCGGGCTCGCCACGACGAAGCTCGACGACAAGGGCCGCACGCGCCTGCGCCGCACCGAGATTGGCTTCGTCTATCAGTTCCACCATCTCCTGCCGGAATTCACGGCGCTGGAGAACGTGGTCCTGCCGCAGCGCATTCGCGGCCTCGCCCGCGGCCTTGCGGAGGAGCGCGCTTCGGAGCTCCTGACCTTCCTCGGCCTCGGCGAGCGGCTCGACCATCTGCCGGGCGAATTGTCGGGCGGCGAGCAGCAGCGCGTCGCCATCGGCCGCGCCGTCGCCAACGGCCCGCGCCTGCTGCTGGCCGACGAGCCGACCGGCAATCTCGACCCGCAGACCGCGCAGCATGTTTTCGGCACGCTGATGGCATTGGCGCGCGCCTCGGGACTGGCGGCGCTGATCGCGACGCACAACCTCGACCTCGCCCGCCAGATGGACCGGCAGGTCACGATCCGCAACGGGCTGGTCGTCAAGCTGTAGGCGGCTTGCGTCGGTCGGGTTGTTCCTTGTCAGCACCACCCTTGTCATCAACTCAGTATTTAGCGTCTCTGAGCCTTGCGTTTGCGACGACGATGATGCGTCGCATGATGGCGACGATAGCGACGATTGGCTTTTTCTGGCGC